>JBKBXK010000305.1:0-2523 GCA_046314095.1 Thermaurantiacus sp.
GCAACATTGCGCTGGGGGCGGCCCGGCTGCAGAGCGGCGGGGAAACCCGCATCGAGGCCGAAAACGGCCAGGTGGCGCTGCTGACCACGACGGACCAGAGCTACCGGCACGACAGCAAGCGTGAAGAAGACCTGCTGTGGTGGAACTCGCGCGATCAGGGCCAGCTGAGCGAGACCATCGCCCATGTGGAGATCGAGGCCGGCGGCGGCGTGAAGATCGACGCGGGCAACGGCATCATCGTCGAGTACCACAAGACCGGCAGCTTCGAAGCCTCCATCGAACAGCTCGCCGCCCAGCCCGGGCTTGCCTGGGTGGGTGAGCTTCGCAACGATCCGGCGCTGGCCGGCAAGGTGGACTGGCAGGCGGTCGAGACCCGCTTCGAACAGTGGGACTACAAGGAACAGGGGCTGACGGAGGCAGGCGCGGCGCTGGTGACGCTGGTCGCCACCGCGCTCACCGCAGGCAGCGGCGGCCTCACCGCCTCGCTCTCCTCCTCGCTGGCCACCAGCCTCGGCGTTGCGGGCAACGTGGCGCTGGAAGCCGCGCTTCAGGCCGGTGTCCAGGCCCTCATCAACAAGACCGCCGTCGCCCTCGTCAACAACCGCGGCAACCTCGGCGACGCGCTCGAAGAACTCGGCTCCTCGGCCACCCTGCGCAGCCTCGTCACCTCCATGGTCACCGCAGGCCTCACCGCGCATCTGATGGATGTGTCGGGGATTGGAGCGAACCTTGATCCGCAGGCACCGCTGGCGGACCGTATCGTGCAGGACCTGCAGCGCGGCCTGATCCGCGCCTCGGTGACGGCCGGGGTGGAAGCAGCCGTCAATGGCCAGCCGCTGGGCGATGCCCTGATCTCGGCCCTGCGGCAGCAGGCAGCCCTTGTTCTGGGCGAAACCCTTGCCGAGGAGATTGGCGCTGCCGTGCATGAAGGCGGCATGCAGCGGCTGCCGCAGCTTATCGCCCATGCGGCCGTGGGGTGCCTGACCGGATCGGTTGCCACAGGCGACTGCAAGGGCGGGGCGGCAGGCGCTGTTGCCGGTGAACTGACGGCAGATGCCATTTCGGCGATGATCGAGGACGACCTGCGCGAGGCCTTTGCCAGGGGCACACTGAGCGAGGCCGAGGCCGAGCACATGGTGCTGGAGTGGCGGGCAAACGGTGTGAACGTTGCCCGGCTGGCGGGCGGCCTTGCCGCAGCGCTTGCCGGCGGAGACGTGGATACGGGCGCTGACGCTGGCGGCAATGCGGCCGAAAACAACGCCTTCTGGATCCCCGTCATCGCGGTGATCGTGCTTGCGCTGGAAGTCACGGACAAGGTGCTTCTGGCGAAGGACGCCGTCGACATTTCTGTTGCCGTCTACGCCTGCAACGGCGGAGACATGGCAGCCTGCAGCCAGGCCGAGGAAATGGCCAAGCAGGCAGCCATCGATGCGGGTATCGAGCTGACCATCGGCTCCATCGTGCCCGGCTCCAAGGCCGGCGCCGACCTGATCCGCTGGGTCCGCAAGAACGCCGACGCCGACACGCTGCGCACGATCGACCGGGCAACGGATGCGGCGGGTGGAACGGCGGTTTCGCCGGGGAGGGTAGTCAGTGTTGATGATATTCCTGGCGTTGGCCCGACGCCCGGTCGTGGCGGCTTTTCTGATTGGTTTGACAGCCTCAGTGCTGACGACTTCGCCGCGTATTGGTCGAATCCTGCGACAAGAACCAAGATGCAACGTATGCTTCGCGAACCGGGTGGATTCCATGAGTGGGCTATGAGACTGTTTGAAAAAGGCTTGCCCACCTGATGCGTGCGTGATTCAAGCTTTCGATGTGGACCAGATCGACGCGCAGCCGCATTGCGGCCATTGAAAAGAAGACGAAACGGTATCCCAGTGACCTGACCGACGAGGAATGGGGTGCGCTGGAGCCGTTGCTGCCGCAGCCTTCCCGTCGTGGGCGCAAGCGGACGACTGATCTGCGCGAGGTGTTAAACGCCTTGCGCTACATGGTGCGCTCCGGCTGCGAGTGGCGGATGCTGCCAGTCCATTTCCCGCCGTGGCAGACGGTCTACTGGTGGTTCCGCCGCTTCGTGCGTTCGCTGCTGTTTCGCACCATACATGACGTGGCGCTGATGATCGACCGCGAGCGTGCCGGGCGGGAGGCCAGCCCCACGGCGGGTGTCATCGACAGTCAGACCATCAAGGCCCCGATGGCCGGGAACCGTGGTTACGACGCCGGAAAGAAGATCGTTGGGCGCAAGCGGCATATAGCCGTTGACACCGACGGGCGGCTGCTGGCTGTGAACCTGACCACGGCGGACATCTCCGACAGCGCCGGGGCCATGCCCATTCTCGACGCCATCCGCAAGCGATGGCCGTGGATCAAGCATTTCTTCGCCGATGGCGCCTACGACCGCCGCAAACTGCTCGACAAGGCCGCCTTCCTTGATTTCGTGATTGAAGTCGTGCGCCGTAGCGACACCGAGCCAGGTTTCAAGGTCATCCCGCGCCGCTGGGTGGTCGAGCGCAGCATTGG
>JBKBXK010000306.1:0-2519 GCA_046314095.1 Thermaurantiacus sp.
CAGGCGGTTGGTGAAGGGTCCGGACCGTTGCACCCTCATGATCCACCCGGAGGACGCCCGGCCGCGCGGCATCGAGACCGGCGACGCGGTGACAATCACCAGCCGCGTAGGCGCAATCTCGGCCCCGGCCGAGGTGACGGACGCGATCATGCCCGGCACCGTCTCGCTTCCCCACGGCTGGGGGCATGGCAGGCCCGGGGTCCGGCTTTCGGTTGCGCGCGAGCGGCCCGGCGTCAGCCTCAACGACCTGACCGACCCCAGGCGCTTCGACCCGGTTTCCGGCAACGCCGCGCTCACCGCCACGCCTGTTGAGGTGTCGCGCAAACAGGCAACCGCGGCCGCCTGACGCTCAGGCCTCCACCCAGCGAGCCCGCGCGATTCCCTGCGCCCACAGGATGGCGGTGAGGTCGCCATGGCGGATCGCGGCATCCGCTGCTGCCGCCGCTCGCGGCTTGGCATGATAGGCAATGCCGAGGCCCGCCGCTTCGAGCATGGGAATGTCGTTTGCACCGTCGCCAACAGCCAGCGTGTCGCTTGCGGCAAGGCCAAGGCCTGCCCGCTCCGATTCCAGCACCTGCCGCTTGGTGGCGGAATCAACAATCGGCTCAGCCACAGCTCCCGTCAGCCGCCCGTCCTTCACGTCCAGCACATTGGCGACGTGCCGCTCGAACCCCGCGCGGGCTGCCACGTCGGCCGAAAAGGCCGTGAACCCGCCAGAGACGAGGACGGTGCGGCAGCCATGGGCCTTCATGGTGGCGATGAGCGTGCGCGCGCCGGGGTTCAGGCGTACGCGCTCGGAAAGCGTGCGGCCGATGGCCGCCGCGTCCAGCCCCGCAAGTGCCATCACCCGGGCCTGGAGTGCCGCCGAGAAATCAAGTTCGCCCAGCATGGCCCGCTCGGTGATGGCGGAGATTTCCGCCTTTTTTCCAGCGAAGTCGGCCAATTCGTCGATGCATTCCTGGCCGATGATGGTCGAATCCATGTCGGCCACCAGAAGCCGCTTCACGCGCCGGCCGGCCACCGACTGCACCACGGTATCAAACCCATCCGCGACCGCCTCCACCGCCGCCCGGGCCTCGCTTTGCCCAAGTCCGGAGACGGCAATCGCCACTGCCACCTCGCCATCTACCGGCACAGGCGCGCCCGTCTCCCCGCCTGCCTCCCGCAGAGCATCCCTTGCCGCGGCCACAGCCCCCTGCGAGAGCCCTTCCGCGGCCATGAGCGTGACGACCAGTTCCATGCACCCTCCGCTTGTCGTGATTGCAGGGCCGACGGCGAGCGGCAAGTCGGCGCACGCCCTGCGCCTGGCAGAGACCCGAGGCGGCACCATCATCAATGCCGACGCCAGCCAGCTCTATGCCGATCTCCGCATCCTGTCGGCGCGGCCGACAGCGAACGACGAGGCGCGGGTGCCGCACCGCCTCTATGGCGTGCTCGATGCTGCAGACCCCTGCTCCGCCGCCCGCTGGGCGGCGATGGCCCAGGCCGAGATCGACGCCAGCCACAAGGAAGGCCGCGTGCCGATTCTGGTCGGCGGCACCGGTCTCTATCTGGCAACCCTCATCGATGGCATTGCACCCGTGCCGCCCATCGATCCGGCAATCCGTACGGAGGTCCGCGCCCTCCCCTCGGCATCCATCCGGGCAGCGCTGGAGGCGGAAGACCCGTCGATGGCCGCACGGCTCCGCCCATCCGATCCACAGCGCAATGCCCGCGCGCTGGAAGTGATCCGCTCCACCGGTCGGAGCCTTGCTGACTGGCAACGTGACCGCACCGACGGGCTTCTCGACGCGGTGGCCCTGGAGACGCATCTGCTGTTGCCCGACCGGGCCGCGCTGACCGCCCGCGCGGAGGCCCGATTCGATGCAATGCTCGCCGATGGCGCGCTTGACGAGGTCGCCCGGCTCCTCGGCCGCAATCTTCCCGCCGACCTTCCGGCGATGAAGGCGCTCGGCGTTCCTCCGCTCGCCGCGCATCTTCGGGGCGAGATCTCGCTGGCGCAGGCGGCCGACCGCGCCAAGCTCGATACGCGCCGCTACATCAAGCGGCAGTTCACCTGGTTTGCGACCGGCGGTCGCGCGAAGGGCTGGCTGGCAGTTGCTATCCGCTTGCCAGATGCCCGGCCAGACGGCAGTTAACCATCGAGGGCAGGGCCATCGACCGTGGTGGCGCGAAGGGGGCGAAGCGGTTCGTGACCCGACTGCCAGGAGGGGCCTTGAACCATGAAGCATGCGCACCGCGCCGTCATTGCCGCCACGCTGCTGACATCTGCAGCCACTGCACAGGCATTGCCATCGACCCTTTACGTATTCGGAGACAGCCTGGTGGATGCCGGCAATGTCTTCATCACCACCGGCGGCGTCACGCCAAACCCGGCGCAGGGCTATTTCGAGGGCCGTTTCACCAACGGGCTCGATTTCACCGACATCCTCCAGCAGGCGCTGACCGGCGCACCGACCGCGCCTTCACTCGCCGGCGGCACCAATTTTGCCTTCGGCGGCGCACGTGGCACCGGCATC
>JBKBXK010000307.1:0-2512 GCA_046314095.1 Thermaurantiacus sp.
GGCCTTTGGTGGCTTGGGCTTCGGCAAGGCCGAGGCCAGCGGGCGCTCGCACCGGCAGCGGTTGCGCTGGTTGCGGCGTTGGCGGCACCGGCTGCACTTGCGCGCTTGCCTGCTGTGGGAAGCGAGACTGCGGTGGCTGCCAATCCGGCCTTCACCCGCACAGTTTCCTTCACCCCGTCTGCTCTTGCCGATCTCACAGCATCCCGAACGCCTGTATTTCTCTATTTCACCGCCGACTGGTGCGTGACCTGCAAGGTCAACGAGCGGGGCGCGCTTGCAAGCGCCGAAGTGGCAACGGCATTCGACACGGCTGGCATCACGGTGATGGTTGCAGACTGGACGCGGCCGGATCCAGCGATTGCCCGATTCCTCGCAGACCGGCAGCGCGCCGGCATCCCGCTTTATCTTTTCTACAGCAGTGATGGTGGCGTCGAAGAGCTACCACAAATCCTCACGGTTGGACGGCTGCGACAGGTGGCCGAGGCTGAACAGGCTCGGGGGGTGCAACTCGCAACTCTAGGCAGGACAAGGAGTGGAACATGATCAAGGAACTTATCTTCGGCAGCGCGGCTGCGCTTGCCATGGTAATGGCGGCGCCCGCAGCAGCCGCTCCGACCGTGGGTCAACCGGCGCCGGCTTTCACGGTAACCGACTCGAACGGCCAGCGGCACAGTCTGTCCGACTTTCGCGGTCGCACGGTGGTGCTGGAATGGACCAACGCAGACTGCCCGTTCGTGAAGAAATTCTACGAACCGGGAGCCATGCAGCGGATGCAGGCAGATGCCACGAAGAACGGCGTGGTCTGGCTTACGGTGAACTCGGGCGCGCCCGGAAAGCAGGGCCATGTGACACCGGCCCAGGCCAACGCCAAGATGAAGTCGGCCGGCTTCAACGCGACCGCCTATATTCCCGATGCCGATGGAACGCTTGGCCGGCTCTATGGCGCACGCACAACACCGCACATGTTCGTGATCGATCCCAAGGGCACGCTTGTCTATGCCGGCGGCATCGATGACACGCCGACCGCAAACTCGGCGGACATCGCCAAGGCGCGCAACTTCGTCCAACTGGCGCTTGCCGATGTTGCAGCGGGCCGCGCAGTGGCAACCCCAACGAGCCGGCCGTATGGCTGCTCGGTGAAGTATTGAGCCAGAACGGGACGGGGCGCGTGCCCCGTCCCCTCGGCAAAAGGGGGGATGAATGGGCGATCGGCGCGCGCAAACCCATGTCGACCGCTGGTACGCCTATGTGCACAGCCACGATCACCAGGCACTCTGGAACATGCTCCACGAGGAGGCAGTCTTTGAAAGCCCGGTCGTCCACACCCCGCAGCGGGGCCGGGATATCGTCTGGAAATATCTGACGAGCGCGGACAAGGTGCTCGGCGGGCCCTGATTTCGCTATGTTGGCCAATGGCTGGCAGCTGACAGCGCCGTTCTCGAGTTCGAGAACGAGGTGGAGGGCCTCCACGTGAACGGGATCGACATGATCCGGTGGGACGCGGACGGCCGTATCGTGCACTTCAAGGTGATGGTGCGCCCGCTCAAGGCGGTGAATCTCCTGCACCGGATGATGGGGGAGATGCTCGCGCGGCAGCCAACAGCCGCGGACTGATCAGGTTTTCGGCGGCACCGCCAGCCGGATATGCAGTTCCTTAAGCTGTCGTTCTGTTACCTCGGATGGCGCACCCATCATCAGATCTTCTGCCTTCTGGTTCATCGGAAAGGCGACCACTTCGCGCAGATTGGGCTCGTCCGCGATCAGCATCACGATCCGATCGACGCCGGGCGCCGAGCCGCCGTGCGGCGGCGCGCCGAATTTCAGCGCGTTGATCATGCCCGCAAACTCGCGGTCCACCTGCTCGCGGGTGTAGCCGGCGATCTCGAAGGCCTTGTACATGATATCGGGCCGGTGGTTCCGGATTGCGCCAGACGACAGCTCCACTCCGTTGCAGACCACATCATATTGCCAGGCAAGGATCGAGAGCGGATCCTGCGTTTCCAGCGCCTCCAGCCCGCCCTGCGGCATTGAGAAGGGATTGTGGGAAAACTCGATTTTCTGCGTTTCCTCGTGCAACTCATACATCGGAAAATCGACAATCCAGCAGAAACGGAAGGCGTCCTGCTCGATCAGGCCAAGCTGCTCCGCGATTCGGGTCCGTGCGAGGCCTGCCAGCCGCGCTGCGTCTGATTCCCTGCCTGCGGCGAAAAAGCATCCATCGCCGGGCCCAAGGCCAATCGTCGAATAAAGCTGCTGTGTTGCCTCCTCACCGTGGTTCCTGGCAATCGGTCCGCCGAAAACGCTGTCCTTGCGAGTGATGTAACCGAGGCCGGCAAAGCCCAGCTCCCGCGCCCATTCGTTCATGTCGTCGAAAAACTTGCGAGAGTGGCCAGAGGTCGCCGGCGCCGGAATCGCGCGCACCACGCCGCCGTCTTCCGCCACCCGCGCGAACAAACCGAAGCCGGAGCCGCGGAAGTGATCCGTCACATCATGGATGTGGATTGGGTTGCGG
>JBKBXK010000308.1:0-2478 GCA_046314095.1 Thermaurantiacus sp.
TTTCTCCGCCGGCCAGGACGCACGGATCGAATCGCGCGCAGGCTCGCTCACCATCATCGAATCCGGCGCCGGCCGCGATCTCGCTCTCATTGCCGCCATCGACCTCATCGTCGACACCGCTGCTGCCGGGCGCGATGTCACGCTGGAGGGCGGCGAGCGGGTCGAGGTCTCAGGCCTCTTCGGCAGCCTCCGCGACATCGGCGTTCGCAGCGGAGAGCTCGGCCAGCTCCTCCCGGCGCTCACGGCAATCGGCACGATCACGCTCGAAAGCCTCGGCTCCATCGAGGCCGGCGTCCTCGCCGCCGGGGAATCGCTCATCATCAGCGGCATCACCGAGACCCGGCTGCCCTTGGCCACGGCCGGCGACGACATCCGGTTCACCAGCGATCGCATCTTCGTCGATGCGCTCGATGCCGGGCAGGACCTGCTGGTGGAAACGGGCGCCCTCGCGCCATTCTCTTCACCGCCGGCCAGCTTCCGCGCCGGCCGCGATCTGTCCCTTCAGGTGCAGGGCCCGATCGGGCCGGCCAGCATCGAGGCCGGGCGCGACGTCACCCTTGCGGCCACCTCGGCCCAGTTCGGTTCGATTGCCGGCACGCCACGAGACATCCGCGTTACCGGGCTGGGCGAGAGCGGCGTTGATCGCATCCTGATCGACGAGGTCGTGGCATCCGGAACGGTCACCGCATCCGGAACCAGCGACCTCCTCTTCCGGCTCGTGGCCGCGGGCGAGGACATATTGATCGATGGCCCGGTCGTGGCGCTCGAAACAGGCGAGGCCGGGCGGGACATCCGCATCGCGGCCGACCAGCTCATCGAGTTCACCGATGCACCCGGCGGGCTCACTGCCGGCCGCGACATCCTCGTCGATATCCGGGGCGGCGCGCTGGAGCTCCGGTTTGCAATCGCGGGCGACGACCTGACCCTCCTCGCCCAGGGGACCATCAACGCCGACGAGCTTCGCACCACCGGCCTCGGGCCAGACGACGAGGGCGACGGCAGCAACATTCTCCTGGAGGCGCAGGCGATTTCCAACCGGGAGATTGCTGCTGCCGACGATCTGACGGCGATTGCGCGCGACGGCCTTGCCGAGCTCGGAACCGACAGCGGCATCGAGGTCGGGCGGGATCTGGCGATCACTGCGTCGTCCATCGACCTGGGCGAGATTGTCGGGCCGCCGCGCAACGTCACGCTCTCCACCGTCATCGGCCAGGTCTCGGGCCCGATCATCACAGGCGACATCGTGGCGTCCGGCACGATCCAGGCCATCGCGCTCGGTGGCGGCAACCTGTTCGGCGCGCTCGAGGCCGGCGAGGATATCGTCATCGAAACCGGCCTCGTCACCTTCCGGGGCGATCTCGAGGCCGGCGGCGATATCCGCATCGATGCCGCCAATGTCGGCATTGATGGCCAGTTCGGGCCGGCCTCGCTGACCGCCGGCGGAAACGTCATCGTCTCGGTCGGTTTCGACGATCTCACGTTCAACAGCATCACTGCGGGCGGCGGCGCAAGCCTGCGCGGGCCGCAGCTGGTCAGTCTCATCCGAATCGTGACCGACGGCGGCGCCGAACTGCTCGAGATCGAGGGCGGAACCGTCGAGACGATCGACATGCTTTCGGCCGGAAGCATCCGGGTGGACGCGAGCGCCGGCCCGGCGCGCCTCGGCCTCGACGGCAATGTGATTGCCGCCGATGATATCGAGGTGCGCGGCTTCGGGCTCGAGCTGTTCGGGCTCGAGGCGGGCCGCGACCTGCTGCTGGAATCCCGCGGGCCGGAAGGCGACATCACCGGCGAGGGGTTTTCCGCCGTCCGCAACCTGACGCTCATCGCCGGGCGCGGCATCGACCTCGGCTCGGCCGAGGCCGGTGGCGATGTCGTTCTGGAGGCGGGGGCTGGGATTGCGAGCCAGGTGGTCGGCGCCGGCGCCAATGCCCGGGTGACAGGCGCCTCCGTCACCCTTGGCAGCGGGTCCGAAGGCGGGATCTTTGCCGCTGGCTCGGCGCTGGTGCAGGCAACCGCTGGCGATGCCGCGATCGTTTTCGGCGAGGCCAGCGACGCTTTCCGTGTCGAGGCAACCGGCACGGCGTCAATGCAGGATGTCCGCGTCGGCAACGGCCCGCTCGTGATCGATGCGGGCGCCGACATCCTGGCAGGCAGGCTGGAGGCAAGCGAGGACATCCTCCTCGACGCTGGCGGCCAGGTGGCCGCGGGCGCTGGCGGCAGCCTCACCGCAGGCCAGGATCTGGTGGCGCGTGGTTCGGAACTGGCGCTGTTCGGGGCAAGCGTTGGCCGCAATCTGGAGCTGGAGACGCGGGTGGCCGACCTCAGGATCGATGGCGATCTTGCGATCGGCGGCACGGTGACCCTCATCTCCGCGGCCGACATCGCCGGCTCCGGCGCGCTTGCCGCTGAGGAGGATATCGCGGCGCAGGCCGCAGGCGATATCGGCTTTGTTGGCGCGGTCTCGACCGAAGCCTC
>JBKBXK010000309.1:0-2476 GCA_046314095.1 Thermaurantiacus sp.
AACCGAACATCTGGCTGGCCCAGAGAATGATTTCTTCAGCCATACGCGAGAGATGGAGCACGCACTGCGCCGCCGCCGTGAGATATTCGATAGCGAAATCCCGGTCGGAAACGGCATCGAGGGAGTTGCGGGCCGGCTCGTCGAACCCGAGGGCCTGCGCTGTTGCCTCGCGATCGATCGGAAATCCGGTTCCGGCAAGCGCGGCCGCACCCAGCGGGCAGAGGTTGAGTCGGGCCCGGGCATCCCGAAACCTGCCGGCATCACGGCCGAGCATTTCCACCCATGCAAGGAGATGATGCCCGAGCGTGACCGGCTGCGCGACCTGAAGATGGGTGAAGCCAGGCATGACGGTCGCCGCATGCTCCTCGGCGCGATCGACCAGCACCCGTCCGAGCGCTCCGAGCGCGGCAAGGTGGGTGTCTGTCGCGTCGCGCACCCAGAGGCGGAAGCTGGTTGCAACCTGGTCGTTGCGGCTCCGCGCAGTGTGCAACCGGCCGGCATCCGGCCCTATACGGCGGGCAAGTTCCGCTTCCACCGCCATGTGAATATCCTCCGCGCCGGCGGCCGGGGCGCCCTCTGCCGCCCAGTCAGCCGCGATGGCCTGCAGCCCGGCCACGATCCGCCTTGCAGCATCGGCGTCGATGATGCCTGTGTCCCCCAGCATCTGTGCGTGGGCGATGGAGCCACGGATGTCCTGTTGCCACAGCCGCTTGTCCACCGGCAGCGAGGCATTTATCGCCGCCATCACGGCATCGGGCCCACGCGCGAAGCGTCCGCCCCACATGCTGTCAGCCGCCGGCACGGGGCCGGCCGCGTCCTGCGGGAGAGGTGTGTTGCGCATTCGGGGTCTGGCCTTCGTCCTCTGCCTTGGCATTGCCGCTTGCGGTCAGCCCGAGGGCAGTAGCTCCGCCGCGGGAGGCGGGCAAGCAGCCGACCCACCGGGCGAGGGCATTCGTATCGGGGTGGATCGCAGCCAGGCCGGCCTGGCTGCGCCCACGCTGCCCCTCGAGACCGGGCCGGACGGCGCAACCGAGACGATCGCGGACATCGTCCGTGCTGCGGGAACGCCGGTGCTCGTCAATCTCTGGGCCACCTGGTGCACCCCTTGCCTCAAGGAACTGCCGACGCTCGATCGGCTGGCCGCCGATACGACGGGTGCGCTGAAAGTCGTGCCCGTAAGCCAGGACATGGAGGGTTGGCGTGTCGTCGAACCTGCGTTCACCGCCGAACGCTATCCGCACATGCAGACGAGGCTGGAGAGCCAGATGGCGTTCGGTGCCGAGCTGGGTCTGCGTGGGCTTCCCGTGACCATTCTCTATGACCGCGAGGGCCGGGAGGTGTGGCGCTACAATGGCGACCGGGACTGGTCCGATGCGGAGGCCCGCGCCCTCATTGCCGAGGCGGATCGGCAGACTGGCTGAGCGCCGCCCGGGCGTCCTCCTCGACTGGAAGTACCCGCAACAGGGTGCCATCGACGGAGACGACGCGCACCTTGGTGCCGATTTCGGCGTCTGGCCCGCGCGCCGACCAAGTGGAGTCGCCCAGCTGCACGCGGCCGCTGCCGTTCCGGATGGCATCGACGACATGCGCCTTCTCGCCCACAAGGCGCTCGCTGCGGCGGTTGAGCGCCGGGTCGTCGCTTGGGATCTGCTGGCGGGCATACCGGCGCGAGGCGAGGACCGACAGGACGGCGAATAAGGCGAAGGACGCAAGCTGCCATTCCCAGGAAAGGCCGAGCAGCACTGTAACCAGGGCCGTCATCAGCGCGGCGGCCGCAAGCCACATCATCCATACGCCGGGCAGGAGGATTTCGGCTGCTGCAAGGATCGCCGCTGCAGACAGCCAACCCCAGGGCGTCATCGCGCCCTCAAGCCAGGGGGGAAGAAGAAACGGAGGCATCAGGTTTGTGCCCAGGGCGATGGCGCCGGTGGCTGCACCGCCACCCGCTCGCGTGGCTGTGTCGGCGGCACGAGTGGCCGCGAGGTACCGTCATTTCCCCTTGCGGCTCCGCCGGTGCCTGCTTCCTTCACCAGCTCGGCAATGCCGCCGATGGTTCCGGCAATGCTGGCAGCGTCGAGCGGAAGGAACAGCGTCTTGGCGTTCGGGCTGCGCGCGAAGGCCTCCAGGCTTTCGACGTAGCGCTGCGCCACGAAATAGTTGATGGCCTGAACGTCGCCCTCGGCAATCGCCTTGGAGACCATGGAGGTCGCATTGGCTTCCGCCTCGGCCGCGCGTTCGCGTGCTTCAGCATCGCGAAAGGCAGCCTCGCGCCGCCCTTCGGCTTCGAGAATCTGGCCCTGCTTCTCGCCTTCGGCGCGAAGGATCGCAGCAGCCCGCTGGCCCTCGGCCTCGAGCGTCACGGCGCGCTTCTCGCGCTCAGCCTTCATCTGCCGCGCCATGGCGTCCACGATGTTGGCGGGCGGGCGGATATCCCGAACCTCCACCCGCGTGACCTTCACGCCCCACGGCATCGTCG
>JBKBXK010000310.1:0-2468 GCA_046314095.1 Thermaurantiacus sp.
AGCGACGCACGGCGGCTGATCCGCAGGACGTCGCCACGCGCTGCATCCACGGTCACCCAGACGGCGCCATCGGGCGCAACCCGCACGTCACGAATCCGCTGCCGGCGATCGCCCAGCAGGCTGGTCTCCCCCAGCACGCGGCCCATTGCGTCCAGACGCAGCCGCCGCACATCGCGGCTCACAAGCCCGCCGACCAGAAGGTCGCCGTTCCACTCCGGAAACATGTCGCCGCGATAGACCACAAGCCCGGACGGCGCGATCGACGGGGTCCACACATGCAGCGGATCCACCATCCCGGCATAGCTCGTGTAGGGCGAGATGGTGGCGCCGGAATAATCGCGCCCATGGGTCGCAATCGGCCAGCCGAAGTTGGCGCCGCCCTCGATGCGGTTCACTTCGTCGCCGCCGCGCGGGCCATGCTCATGGGAAAAGACGGCGCTGCGCACCGGATCATAGGCAAGCCCTTGCGGGTTCCGGTGCCCCAGCGACCAGATTGTCGGCAGCGCCCGCGCTTCCTTCGCAAACGGATTGTCGCCCGGCGCGCCGCCATTGTCGGCAATCCGGATGATCTTGCCAAGCGGGCTCGAAAGCCGCTGTGCATCCTCCCGCCGGTCAAATCCATCGCCGGTCGTCACCAGCAGCGTTCCGTCAGGCAGCCAGGCCATGCGCCCGCCAAAATGCACGCTGCCGCGCTTGGCCGGCACCGCGCTCCAGATGATGCGCAGGTTCGCAAGCCGGTCCCCCTCCAGCCGCGCCACCGCCACCCGCGTGCCATTGGCCCGCCGGTCGCCAGCCGCATAGGAAAGATAGACCAGTCGGTTCTCAGGAAAGCGCGGGTGCAGCAGCACATCGAACAGCCCGCCCTGACCTTCGGCGAGCACCGGCGGAACCCCTTCGATGGTCCGCACCTCGCCATCCTTCAGAAGCCGCAGCCGGCCGGCCCGCTCCGTCACCAGGACCCCGCCGTCCGGCAGGAAGGCCAGGCTCCAGGGGTGGTTCAGCCCCCGCGCCACCACCGCCACCTCAAGCTCCGGGGCCGCTGCCGGCGCCACGGTCGGCAGCCCGCCCAGCACCAAAAGCGCGAGCATCCGCACCATCCACCACCGCGCCTGCCGCATGCCCGATCCTCCTCGCCGCCCGCCCGGCGTCTGCTACCGCTGCTTGCCCGCAGCCGCCATCCCTCCGTAAAGGGCAGCACCCCGGAGGAGAAGGGCCATGAACCGTTTCGGACGCTGGACTCGCCGCGTGCTCGCCCTCGTGGCCGCCGCCATCGCCGCGCTCCTGGTCGCAAGCCTTGCGCATTCGCTGTTCGTGCAACAGGCGCTGCGCGAGGTCGGCGCCCGCATCCCGCCCGGAACCGCTGTCTCCACCATGGTGCGGGATCTTCTGGGCCTCGCCCCGGCGCTGGGCGCCGTCATTCTTATCGCCCTCACCCTCGGCTTCCTCATCGCCGCCGTCATCCTGCGCCTGGTGCCGCAGCTTTCCGAAATTGCCTGGCCGCTCGCCGGCTGGGCCGCGCTCGCCACCGCGCTGTGGCTGATGCAGCTCGCCTATGGCTTCTCGCCGCTGGCCGGCGCGCGCACGGCCGCCGGCTTCATCGCCATCAGCCTGGGCGGCGCAGTCGGCGGATGGGTGTTCGGGCGGCTGGCCGGCAGCACGGTGCGCCCGGCCTCCACCTGACCCCTTGTGTTGCATTTCCGCCACACCATATCCGGGTTCAACACATGACGAGCACCGGGGGCAACACCCATGAACATCGAGAAATTCACCGACCGCGCCAAGGGCTTCCTCCAGAATGCACAGACGCTGGCGCTGCGCCGCAATCACCAGCGGGTCACTTCCGCGCATCTTCTGCAGACGCTGCTCGATGATGATCAAGGTCTTGCCGCCGGGCTGATCCAGGCCGCGGGCGGAGATGCGCGCGCCGCCCATACCGCAACCGAGGCGGCTCTTTCCCGGCTCGCACAGGTCACCGGCGGCGGCGCCCAGCTCGGCTGGGATACCGAGGCCGTGCGCGTGCTCGATCAGGCCGAGCAGGTCGCCCAGAAGGCCGGCGATTCCTACGTCACCGTGGAAAAGCTGCTCCTCGCCATGGCGCTTTCGCCCGAGTCCGAAGCGGGCAAGGCCCTGAAGGCCGCGCAGGTCACCGCGCAGGCGCTGAACGCGGCGATCGATCAGGTGCGCAAGGGCCGCGCAGCCCATTCTGCGTCGGCAGAAGACAGCTATGATGCCCTGAAGAAATATGGCCGCAACCTCACCGAGGCGGCCCGTGCCGGCAAGCTCGACCCGGTCATCGGCCGCGACGAGGAAATCCGTCGCGCCATCCAGGTGCTTGCCCGGCGGACCAAGAACAATCCCGTGCTGATCGGCGAGCCGGGCGTCGGCAAGACGGCGATCGTCGAGGGCCTCGCGCTCCGCATCGCCAATGGCGACGTGCCGGAGGGGCTCAAAGACAAGGAGCTCTGGCT
>JBKBXK010000311.1:0-2468 GCA_046314095.1 Thermaurantiacus sp.
GGTTAAGTTGACCTGTGCTGACGGGATGAGCCAGCGAGGAGGTGCGCGGCATTCAACTTCCCGCGCGACAGCTTGGCCAAGATGATTGCAGCGCTCGACCATGCCATTCATCTGGGGTGATTTCGGCGGGGTTAGTCTGTGCTCGATGTCGAGGTCGGCATAGACACGGTCGACTTCGTGCTCGCCTATCGCGGCGCGCGGACCAAGAGGCCGGTTAGGAATGCACACCACATCAGCGCATCCCCTTCTTCCAGTCGTCGACCCGCGCCCAGCCCGCCACGGCGATCCCGCCCAGCGCCAGGGCGATGAACAGCCAGCGCAGGGTGTCCAGATACGGCACAAGCGGCAGCACCGCCCCCTGCGCCTCCGCCAACACCTCCTGCGCGACCTCGACACCGGCGGCACCGACCGTCGCCACCCCGGCCGCTCCTGTTCCCTTCAGCGTCCGGCTTTGCGCCAGCACTTCCCGCGCAGGCGAGATCTCTTCGGCGAAGGGCACGGAGCGCGTCGGGAAAGGCTCACCCCAGACACGCGCAGGACCAAGATCGACATGCATAAAGCCGGAGCGCGGATAATACCCGAACCCCAGAAACCCCACCTCTCGTGCGGCGGCCTCAAACGCAACGGGATCATGATTCGCCATGGCGATATCAAAGGCTGTGCCGTCCATGTGTTTTGACGCCGGCGCGCCGCCGACAGCTCGGTTGTGCCCGGGTGAGCGATAGGCTGAGCGGACGATCAGCGGCTTGTTCAACCGGTTGCGCAGCGCCTGCAGCCTGTCCAGTGCCGCGGGGTGCAGCTTCAGCTGGCCGGTCCCTCGACAGGCGATCTCAGCGGGCGAGAAGTTCGGCCAGCGCCAGAGGTTCTCGGGTACGTCGCGGAAGTGTCGGAAGGTACGGATGGGTTCGGGCATGGTGGGCCTCTCAGGGTAAGCGAAACGACAAAGCGAAGCCCGCAACTGGTGTGGTTGCGGGGCAGGGCAGGTGACGAGGGCGTGCATTCGGGGTGCGGATGTACGCCGGGCAGCGCGCCCGGCTCAGGTGTCAGCCGCCCGGGCCGAAGATCCTGAGCTTGAGCGCAATGCCGGCAAGCAGGGCGAGGATGATGCCGGTGGTGATGACGTGCACCGTGGTCTGCACCGCAGTGCGGCGCACAAAGCGGATCGAGGCCAGCAAGGTTCGCAGGTCGCGGACATCCATCGCGGCTTCCTTGCCGTCGAGGCCGACATCGGCGAGCGCGCGCCTGGCGCCTTCCTCGGCGGCGCGGGCCAGAAGTTCTTCGAACTCGGCATCCGGCATACGGACATGGCCCTGTCCGGAGCGATGCGGACTCATGACGAGACGATCCCGACCTCGGTGGGCATCGTCAGATCGCTCCACGGGCTGGCATCCACCGGATTGAGGGCCCAGCTGGAATAAACCGGAACTGGCGCAAGGCTGGGCACCGTCACCGGGCTAGCGTCATGGTTCACGCCACCCATGCGCAGGAACCCCGCGGTGGCATCAGGCCCCTCCGTGCCCGCCTGCGCAACCTGCTTGAGGTGCACGCCTGCGATGGCCGAGACCGTGGCGGGGCCAGTTGGACCCGTCAGCGAGAAGGACATGCGTTGCCCGGTGGCGGAACTGGCAACCCGCGTGGCGATGTCGCTGTCCTTCAGCGCATCGATGCTGCCTACCATCTGGTTGAAACTGGCGATCGCGTTGGGGCTTCGGCGCACGAAGCGCCGGCCAATGGTAGAGACCCCGTCTAGGACGGCGATGTGTGCATAGTACCAGGTGCGGCTGTTGTTCGTGCCATGCAGGCCGACATTCGGGAACACGGCCTGCACCGGTTTGCCCTTGTCGCCCGTGTTCGCCGCCGTGGCGGCACTGTGCAGCTCACCATCGACGAGGAATTCGAGGGTGATGCCGGCTCCGACTGCCACACGCACATCGACCCATTGCGGCTGTCCGTTCGGCGCGAAGTAGCTGGAGCTTCCCTGCACGATCGTGTCGCCATGCGCCTCGGCATGATAGCGGTTGGTGGTTGTGAGCGGCCGGATCTGTGCAATTCTGACGTTGTTTGCATCATAGAACTCCAGAAACCCGGCGTTGCTTTGGGTGATGCTCTCGGACTCCGCATTTGGCGGCACATAGCGAAACCCCAGCCACATGTCGCCTGCGGGGGCCGGAAACCCGACGGCAAAGGGCCCAGCCAGCGTCCGGCTGCCGTTGAAGCGGATGCCGTTGACGTCGAGGGTGTCGTCAAACCCACCGGCGACAGTGCTCAGGAGCCCCGAGATTCCGGAGATGTCGGTGGGCTGATGGCCCAGATGCAGGATGTAGGTCATTGCACTTCCACTTCGATATAGAGGGCGGCATGGGCGGCGGTGAGCACTCTGGCCCCGCCGTGATCGAGAAACAGCGAGACTCCGGCCGAGGTGAGGCGCGGGCCGCCGCCGAGATCGAGCCAGGCCTCGACTTCGGCCA
>JBKBXK010000312.1:0-2466 GCA_046314095.1 Thermaurantiacus sp.
CAACCGCGACCATATTCCTGCCACGCGCCGACAGCGACGTGTTCGCGCCGCGACTTGAGGATGCCGAAGCGCTCGCGTGGCTGGGAAGCGCTCCGGGCGGCGTGATCCGCGCCGTGAAGGTGGGGATCGTCGCGACCGAGGCCGACGCGGAGGCGCTGGCGGCGCGGGTCGGCTTTTCGGAACCCGATCTCGTATCCTGCCGGATCGGGCGGATCCGCATCTGGTCGGACTTCCTGCTGCACGGCGACGGCTATGGCCGACTGCTGGTGGCGGCCAATGGCACGCCGCCCGCCGATCTCGGCCGTATCGTGCAGCGCATCCAGGAGGTGGGCAACTACCGCAACATGGCGCTGCTTGGCCTTCCGGTTGCCCAGGAACAATCGCGCCTTGTCGCCGATGCGGAAGAGCGGCTGGTCACGATGGCGGCACGCATGGCCGGCGGTGAGGGCGATCGCGCCCTTTTGGATGAGCTGTGCGAACTGTCCTCGCAGGTCGCATCGATCAATGCCGCAACCGCCTTCCGGATGAGCGCGACAGCGGCCTATACCTCGATTGCGCTCGACCGGCTGCGGTCACTGCCGCAGACGCCGATCGAGGGTTATCCGACGCTGGAGGAGTTCACCGAGCGGCGGCTGCTGCCCGCGGCACGCACCTGCGACAGCTTCACGCGCCGGCTGGAGGCTCTGTCCGCACGGATCGAACGCGCGACATCGCTTCTGCGAACCCGGGTCGAGATGTCGGTGCAGGACACCAATCTCGCGCTCCTGTCGTCGATGACAGACAATGCCTCGCGGCAGGTGAAACTGCAGAAACTGGTCGAGGGCTTTTCGGTGATGGCGGTCAGCTATTACACGGTGGGCCTGCTGTTCTACCTGCTGAAGGGCGTGGCCCCGCCCCTCCTCGGCCCGCCCGAACTTCTGGTCGGCCTCCTCGTGGTGCCGGTGTTTGTGGCGGTGCTCCTGTTCATGCGGGCCCGCGTGCGCGAGATCGACGAGGGACGCGACTGATGGCGAACGCCGACCTCGTCTTCTCGATCGCCAACTGGATCGTGCTCGTCGGCTGGGCGGCGTTGCTTCTGGCGCCGCTCCGGCGCGAGGGAGCCATTCTCCTTGCCCGCATCGCTGCCGCACTGGTGGCTGGCATCTATGTGACGCTGGTGATCCGCGGTGTCGCAATGGGGCCCGGCCTCCCCGAGGGTGCAGGCTTCAGCAGCCTGGCAGGCGTCGAGGCGCTCCTCTCCACCCGGGCCGCCATTCTCGGCGGCTGGGTGCATTTCCTGGCCTTCGACCTGTTCGTTGCAAGCTGGATCGTCGAGGACGCGCCGCGCGCCGGGGTCCCGCACTGGCTGCTGGTGCCGGCGATCCTGCTGACCCTGTTCGCCGGGCCGGCGGGCCTGCTGCTCTATCTCCTCATCGCCGGCGGCTTCCGTCTCGCCGCCCGGCGCTGATCAGAGCTTGAAGCCTGGCGGCATCGGCATGTTGGCCGTCACCGACTGCATGTGCGCACCGGCTGCCTCCTCCGCCTTGCTGCGGGCGTCGTTGAAGGCCGCGACGATGAGGTCCTCCGTCATCTCCTTGCTGTCGGCGACAAGCAGCGACGCGTCGATGTCGAGGCCCGTGACGCGCCCGCGGGCGCTTGCGCGCACCCGCACCAGCCCGCCGCCAGACACCCCTTCCACCTCCACGGAATCGAGCGTGGCCTGGGCCTTTTCCACCTCGGCCTGCATGCTGGCTGCCATTTTCATGATGTCCTCTAGGCTTTTCATCCTGCCTGTCTCCTTCCTGTCGTCCTGTCCCGAGCCGCTGCGGGCTCGACGCGTGTAATTTCCGCCTCGGGGAACGCATCCATCAGCGCCGTTACCACCGGGTCCGCAAGGGCGGCCGCCTTCAACGCCGCCGCCTCCTGCACCTCCGCCTCGCGCAGGGTGCGCGCGTCGGCAACGGGCACCGGCGATGCCGGTCCGGCGAGCTGCACCTGCCACGCATCGCCGGTGATCCGCCGCAGCAGGGCGGAAAGCCGAGACGCGAAATCCCGCGGCAGAACAGCCCGCGGCAGGAGTTCCAGCCTGCCTGGCGCGAATTCCTGCAGCGCAACGCAATCGGTCAGCAGCCGGGCGAGATCAGGCTCGCGCGCCTCCGCGACGAGGCCCACCAGGGCCTCGAAGCTCGCAGGCATCGGCGCCGGGCGCGGCGGCGCGGCAGGAGCACCCGGCCGCGCGTCCCTTGCGGAAGGCGCTGGCACCGGAAGCGCGTCGCCGGGGCCGGGAAGTGTCGCGCCATGCGCCATGCGCAAGAGCGCCATTTCCGCTGCATGATCGGCGCGGGGCGCGGCGCGGATGTCGGCAAGCCCCTTCAGCGCCAGCTGCCACAGGCGATGCAGCATGGTAAGATCGAGCGCCTCCGCCCAGCGGCCGACCGCCTCCCGCTCGACTTCGCCGAGTGCCGGGTCCGGCGCGCCGGAAATCGC
>JBKBXK010000313.1:0-2463 GCA_046314095.1 Thermaurantiacus sp.
ATCGGCCAGGCGGTGGCGGCCCGCGCCCGGGCCTTCGGCCTGACGGTGCACTATCACAACCGCAAGCGGCTGCCGCGGGCCGTGGAAGGGCCGCTGGAGGCGACCTGGTGGCCGACGCTCGATGCCATGCTGGAGCGGATGGACATCGTTTCCCTGAACTGCCCGGAAACGCCCGAAACGCACCATATCATCAACGCGGCACGCCTTGCGCGGATGCAGCGGCACGCCACCCTCATCAACGTGGCGCGCGGCACGCTCATCGACGAGGCAGCGCTGGTCGAGGCGCTTACAAGCGGCCGTATCGCGGGCGCCGGGCTCGACGTATTCGAACATGAACCCGAGGTGCCCGAGGCCTTGCTTGCCCTTCCCAATGTCGTGCTGCTGCCGCATCTCGGCTCGGCCACCTTCGAGGCGCGACAGGAAATGGGCGAGAAGGTGATCGCCAACATCCGGGTCTGGGCCGACGGGCATCGCCCGCCCGACCAGGTGCTGGCGGACTTCTGAACCGCGGCGGGCACGCGTCGACGGAATGCGCGAACGCGAACTGCGGCTGGCGCTCGTCTGCCAGGGAGGTGTGAGCCTCGCCATCTACATGCATGGCGTCACCCGCGAGCTCTGGCAGCTTCTGCGCGCCTCGGAGGCCCGGCTGGCCCGCCGTCCTGCTCCGGCCGACGAAAGCGATGCCGTGTGGCGGGCCATGCTGGAGGATCTCGCGCCCGCGCTGGACCTCAGGGTGATCTGCGATATCGTCGCCGGCGCAAGTGCCGGCGGCATCAATGGCGTGCTGCTGGCGCATGCCATCGCCGGCGGCCACAGCCTCGATCCGCTGAGGGCGCTGTGGCTGGAGGGAGCCGACATCGACCGGCTGCTGGACCCGGATGCAAAGCCGCGCGGCCGCCTGTCGAAAATCTATGCCGAGCCGATCGCATGGGTGGCCGGCCGGCAATCCGACATGCTGCGCGCGATCGAGGACGAGCCGTTGCGCGCCGAGGTGGCGATGAAGCTCTCGCGCTTCGTGCGCAGCCGCTGGTTCGAGCCGCCATTCTCGGGCGCGGGGTTCACCACGATGCTGCTTGATGCGCTCGCGGCGATGGAGGCGAAGCCGGCCGGACCGCCGCTGGTTCCGGGCGGGCTGCCGCTGGATCTGGGCGTCACCGCGACGGACTGGTTCGGCCAGCGGGTGCGGCTGCCCATCCATTCGCCGCCAGAGGTGACCGAAGTGGAGCACCGGCGCATCTTCACCTTCCGGGGGCTTGCCGGCCCGGATGCCGGGCCGCGGCGGCTGGCCTCGCGCCCGAGCCTCGCCTTCGCGGCCCGGGCGACCGCCTCCTTCCCCGGCGCGTTTCCGGCCGCGACCGTCGCCGAGATGGATCGCGTGCTCGCCGCGCGCGGAGAAACCTGGCCCGATCGCGACAGCTTCCTCGCCGCCCAGCTGGGCGGCGACCGTCCTCCCGAAGAGGTGGCGCTGATCGACGGCAGCGTGCTGGCCAACGCGCCGTTCGCGCCGGCGATTGCCGCAATCCGCCTGCGGTCCGCACATCGCGAGGTGGACCGGCGGTTCCTGTATGTCGATCCCAAGCCCAGCCTGCCGCGGGTGGGCGACCTGGCCGACAGCCGAGGGCCGGGGTTCTTCTCCATGATCCTGCGATCCCTCGCCGACATTCCACGCAGCCAGCCGATTCGCGAGGAGCTGGAGGCGATCGGCGCACTCGACCGGCGCGCGGAACGGTTGCGGCAGATCCTCGACGGCATGTCTGCAGACGTGGGGGCAGCCATCAACCGGGCAGTGGGCGGGCGCTTCTTCCTCTTGCCGCTCGATGCCGAGCGGCTGTCCCGGGCGCGGCCGCGGGTCCAGTCCCAGGCGGCGCGCGAGGCCGGCTTTGCCTTCGGCGCCTATGCACAGCTGAAACTGCATTTCGTGATCGACGGAGTCGCGCGGCTGCTGGCCGATTCGGCCGGGCTTGCAGTGGCGGCGCTTCGTCCGGCGCTGGAGGCCGCGGCGCGGGCGCGCGGCGCGTTCGCGCACGAAGCTGCGACCGGTTCGGGCGCAGGTGATTCGCCCTATGTGCAGTTCCTGCGCACGTTCGATTCCGGCTTCCGGATCCGCCGGCTGCGCACGCTCATCCGCCTGCTTGCCCGCGAAATCCCGGAGATGCCGCCCGGGCCTGCGCGCGATGCTGCCGCGAACGCCAAGGCGCGGCTGCACGCAACGCTGGCGCCGTTCCTGGAGCGCCGCGCTCCGGAAGGAACGGGGGCGGCCGACCGCCTTGCGGCTGCCGCCCGGCGCATCGCCACCGGGACACCGGGCGCAGCCGACGCCGCCTTCAACCTCGTTGCCCAACTGCTCGACCTGCCCGGCCTCGATGCGAGGGCCGATGCCGAACTCCTTGCAGCCGCCCGCTCGCCGGATCTGTCGCGCCCGCTCCGCCAGGAACTGGTCCGTGCGTTTCTCGGTTTTCCTTT
>JBKBXK010000314.1:0-2452 GCA_046314095.1 Thermaurantiacus sp.
GCGCGGCAGCGCGAGTTTGAAGAGGTCGAGCGCCAGCAACTCGCCGAGCTCGAGCGCATCATGGCAGCGATGTCCGGCACCACCTCGACCCCCATGATCGGCGATCTCGAGGCGGCCGGCAGCATTCCGGCCGGGGTTCTTTACGGTGAGGACGACCCGAACCCGGCTGCCGCGCGGTTGTTCGGCGATGCCGCGCTCTCGGTCGAGGAGCTGATCGTTCAGGTAGCGCGCGAGACCCATGCACTGCCGGGAGTCCGGCAAGCCGGTCTTTCTCCCCTTCAATGGCGCTGCCTGCTGCAGGCGATGATCTGGCAGGAATCGCGGTTCCAGATCGGCGCGCGCTCTCCGGCCGGGGCCTTTGGGCTCACGCAGATCATGCCCGGGACCGCCGGTGACCTCGGCATCTATCCGGATTACTACGAGAGCCCCTATCTGCAGGTGCAGGGCGGGGCGCGCTATCTGGCACAGATGCTCGGCATGTTCGGCGGCGATGTGGTGCTGGCACTGGCAGCCTACAATGCCGGCCCAGGAAATGTGCGCAGCCACGGCGGTGTGCCGCTCTTCGCCGAGACACAGCATTACGTCCAGGTCATTCCCGCGAAGTATAACCAGTATCTGCGCAGCGTCGGCGGGCCCGACGCCCTGGGCACGATCGAGCCGGTCCTCGCCGCCAATGCCTATTACAGCCTGACCGCCGATGCTGCGGCACTCTATGGCAATCACACCCGCCCCCTGGCACGCGCCGCGGCAGAGCGACTGCATGCGATCCTCTCGCAGGTCGGTGCGGCCCGGGATGTCCAGGAGGCAAGCGCCTTAAACGCCTACGCCCGCGCCGAACTCGCCCGGCTGCTGGTTCTGTCGCTGCGGCTGCAAGCCGCCAACCTGCAGACACTCTCGGCCGGGCAGATCGCCTCCGCGGCCGCCGTCGCTCATGAGCGGCGCTACCTCGATCTCACCCTCCGGAGCCCCGAATGAAACGCCTTCTTCTCACCACCGCGCTTTGCCTGGGCTTTGCCTCCACCACCCAGGCGCAGGGTGTGCCCACCATCGACACCCGCGCCATTACCCAGCAGATCCAGCAGTTCCAGCAGATGCTGGAAGATTTTGGGATGCAGACCGATATCTTCGACACGCTGACCGCGCAGCTCGAGGTGGTGCAAAACCAGCTTACCGAACTTCAGCGCACCTATGCCGCGCTGACCGAAATCGGCGATCTGGTGGAACTCGCGATGGGCGGCGATCTCGACCGGCTGCTCACCAGCGGTTTCGGCGACCTCCTCGGCCTTGTGCGCAACATCCAGACCGGCAACTGGGAAGATCTGCTGGGCCCGGGCGGCCTGCAGCTCCGGACGCAGATGGAAGGCGCGCTGGCGGCAGCCGGGTTCGACGAGGACACCATCCGGCAGATGGCGACCAGCGGCAATGCCGGGGCGGAGCGCACGGCGGCCCAGGCCACCACCGGCGCCATGGCGGCCGCCGCGGGGCAGACCAGCCACGAGAACGCCGCTCATGCCGGTACCCGGCTGGAAACGCTGGTCGAGGCCATCGGTGATCAGGAAACCCTGCGCCAGAGCCTCGATCACAACACCCGCGTCACCGCCGAACTCGGGATCATCCTCCTTCAGATGCTCGAACTGCAGGCGGTGCAGACCGTGGCGCGGGGGCAGGTGGGAATTCTGGATGCTGCCACCATCGCCGAGGAGCAACGCTACCTCGATCTGACCCTTCCCGACCTGCGCTGAGGAGCAACGGATGACAAAGCTCAAGGAAGTCGTGGAAGAAGAATTGGTGTTCGGCGCGCTGCGGCGCGAAGGGACCTGGAGAATCCTCGGGCTGGCGGGTGCTGCCTTCGGAATCCTCGGGTGCCTCTCCACCGGCGCCCTCGCCCTCCTGTCGGTGCCGACACCGCCGGTCGTGGTGCCGATCGATGCCGAAACCGGCATGGCTCTGCCCGAGGCCCATGTGCGCGCGCTCACCCTGGCCGAGCGCCCGGCGGTGATCGAGTCGAACATCTTTCGCTACATCATGGACCGCGAGACCTATAACCAGCTCGACAACGATCTGCGGGTGCGCCGCGTGCTGGCCCAGTCAACAGGCACTGCGCAATCGGCCCTGCGCGCGCTCTGGACCAGCGGCCATGAAGCCTACCCGCCGTCCGCCTACGGCCCGCAGGCGCAGATGGACGTCGAGATCCTGAGCATCACGCTGATCTCCAACAACCGCGCCCAGGTCCGGTTGCGCAAGCGCCTCGTCTCCAACCGGGGCAACTCCACCGGTCTTTTTACGGCGACGCTGATGTTCGCCTTCAACCCGGAGGTCTCGCGTTCGATCGATGAGGTCTGGCAGAACCCTTTCGGCTTCACCGTCGCCGAATACACCATCCGCTCGGACCGGCTCGAATGACCGGAATTGTCATGCCGCATCGTGTGTTCATACTCGGCCTCGCCGCCAC
>JBKBXK010000315.1:0-2442 GCA_046314095.1 Thermaurantiacus sp.
GGCGGGCATCGTCGAGCAGCGGTTCGTTCTTCGAGATCCAGATCGCCCGGCGGCGGCCTTGGAGCCAGTTGTCGAGGATGGTGGCGGCGACCTGTCTCCCCTTCCCTGCCCCGGTGCCGTCGCCAAGGAAGAAACCCTTGCGGTAGGATGCACCCTCCTCGTCGATCAGCAGCCCCACGCCTTCGGGATCGGGCCGGAATGTGCCGGGAAGCCATTGGCTCCATGCGTGGCCTGCATAGACGACGGTTTCGAGCTGTGAGGCCGACAGCAGTCGCTCGGAGACGGTGCGTTCCGGGAGTTGCGGGATGTGCTGCGGGATCGGCGCAGGGATCGAGCCCATCGCAACCGATTCGACGAGTGCAGTGGGGTGCTCCCCAGCGGTGTCAAAGATAACCCGGCTCGGCCGATAGGAAAGATAGACCCCGGCCTGTTCGAGCAGCGGCGCAGGTGTGTCGAGCGCGGTGTAGGCCACAGGAAGCACGTCATTGCGGGCCGGGGCGCGGAAGATGCGAGGCGCAGCAGGCTTGGCGTTCCGCGTCGCGCCGAACAGTGAAATGGCCTTGGCGGGCGCTGTTGCCGGGCGTTTCTCGTCGATGAGCTCTGCTCGAGGCGTGATCTCGAGGCTGCTTACCAGCGCAGCAACGTCCCTGTGCTGGATGGTCGCGGGTGATCGCGTACCGGGAACCTTGTCGAGGACATAAAGCCTGACTGCAATGCTGGTCCCGTGCCGGGTGTAGGCCTGCTCGAGGCGGATGGAGCTCCGGACCGTGACGGGCGTCAGCGTGTTCTCGAAGATCTCGCGCATTCTGGCCGAAGGGGCAAACCAGTCCGGCATGATCGCCGCGATGCGGCCACCAGCGCGCAAATGGGTGATGGCGGCGGCAAGATGGCGGACGGCAGCAAGGTGATCCGCGCCGCGTCCGAGCGAGCGCGAGAATGGCGGGTTCATCAGGATCAGGGAGGGCCGGGTCTGGCCGCCAAGCGTGCTCGCGATCGCAGCGCCGTCATGGCCAGTGATCGAAACGCCCGGGAAGATATCGGCGAGGCGCGAGCGGCGGACCTCGTCCAGCTCGTTGAGCTGCAGCTGGGCAACATGAGGAAGCTGCGCGATCAGCAGACCGTTTCCGGCGCTCGGCTCGAGGACGATATCGTCCGGCTGAGCATTCGCGAGCATGACGGCCACGGCGGCAAGATCGACGGGCGTTGAAAATTGCTGCCAGTCGATCTGGTCCTCGCTCCGAACGGTGTGAGTGGGCAGCCGCGATGCGATCTCCATCGCCTTGCCGAGATCGTCCCTGCTGAATGCTGCGCCCCTGCGAGACGTGAGGCTCAGCGCAAGCGCGTGCTCAAGCACCTCGAAGCTCTCGCGCTGGGTCCAGCGGCCGGTTGCATCGCTTCCGCCAAAGGCACTGGCCATGGCCTGGTTCATCATCGCACGCGTGATAGCGGTGCCGTTGTCGATAAGGATGGACAGCGCGCGGGCGGCAAGCTGGGCGGGCGTGCGGCGCTGCGCCGCCGCTTCGAACAGATCTGTCATGGAGGTCTCCTGGGTTCGGCTCGCCTCCCTTCAGGCGAACCAACCCTCCCCTCCCCCTCCCCTTTAATTGGGTCCAGGAACCGCGGCCCAGTCCGTGTAGCCGGACGGCGGCCCCATGCGCCGGATTGTCAGGCCGTCGCGGGCATGCGTCTGCGCCGCTTTGAGGCTCGCCCGCCGACCCTCGGGATCATTGTCCTCAGCAATGATCAGCTCCTCGATCCTGTCAGGCAGGCGGACGAGGTCGAGCCGTTCGGCTCCGAGAGAGGACCATGTGGGGATGCCGTGGATTTCGGCGAACCGGGCAGCGCTTTCAAAGCCTTCGGCAAGCGCGAGGATCTTGACGGGGCGTTGCCCCTGCCAGCTGGCGGCTTGCGGGTTCCCGATCATCAGCTTCGAGCGGTAGCCCTGCCCTTCTGGCTTGAGGAAGATGCGCTGAACCGCCTTGATGTCGCGGCCATCGCGCACGCCGACCAGCAGCGCAGGCTCAAACACCGTATTGGGCTTCCTGCCTTTTGGGCAGCGCGCGAGGTACCGCAGATCGTCATGGCGCCCGACAATGCCGCGGTAACGGCAATAGGCCTCGCCCCAGGTGTTCGCGAGCTCGCGGCCCTGCGACCAAAGGTTGCGCGCGATCGCAGTGG
Organism: Thermaurantiacus sp.; assembly: GCA_046314095.1. Lineage (GTDB taxonomy): Bacteria > Pseudomonadota > Alphaproteobacteria > Sphingomonadales > Sphingomonadaceae > Thermaurantiacus. The sequence goes on from JBKBXK010000315.1 coordinate 2,179, forward strand.
AGTCGAATGGGCGTGCGGGGCCGTCCGGGAAAACGTACTTCTTGCCCGGCACGACGGATGCGAGCTCCCGCAACACATCAGCCGGATCACATCCGGCAAAGCAATGGACAAGGATGTCGTGGTTGCCTTGCCTCAGCGATAAGCTGGGAGTGGCATCTGCATGGGCAGGGCATCGGCACATGGCGCTGTACCCTGACCAGCTGCCGCCAAGCGCTCCCACGATATCGACCAGGCGCTGTGAAGGGGGTTTGGCAATAAGGGGCA
>JBKBXK010000316.1:0-2439 GCA_046314095.1 Thermaurantiacus sp.
CCATGGCCTTGTCATTCAGCGCGTCATAAGAGGATGGGGAGCGGGCGTCGGAGGGAATTCCGAAGCCGGTTGAGGCATTTCCCTGCGGATCGAGATCGACGAGCAGCACTGTCTGGCCGGCGGCGGCAAGCGCGGTGGCCAGGTTGATGGCAGTGGTGGTCTTGCCGACCCCGCCTTTCTGGTTCGCGATCGCAACCCGCATCATCGCCTGTTCCTCACGCCTGTGGCCACGAGGATCCGGGCCTCATGGTCGGTGATGCTGGGCACCGATTCGCATTGGAAATCCCACGCCTGCCGCGCGTCCGCAAGCTCCTCTTCCCATCTGCGGCCCTTGGGGAACAGCCATTGCGTCCGCGCGTGCCCGTGCTGCGCTGTCCAGCCGAACAGGGTCGCAAGCGGGGCGACGGCGCGCGCCGTCACCACGTCGGCCCCGGCCGGCGGCACGGTTTCCGCGCGGCCGCGAACCACCGTCGCGTCAAGGCCGAGCTCGGCGACGACGGCCTCGAGGAACCGGCATTTCTTGGCGACGCTTTCCACCAGCGTCACCCGGCCATGCTCCATCGCTGCGATGACGAGGCCGGGAAACCCGGCGCCCGCGCCCACATCCAGCCAGTGGAGACCGGGGGGCGTCAGTCGGGCCAGCTGGGCGGAATCCGCGAAATGCCGCTCCCACACCATCGGCAGGCTGGCCGGGGAGACGAGGTTCATGGTGCGCTGCCACTCGGCGAGCAGGTCCGCATAGCGGGCGAGGCGCGATATTGTTCCACGTGGAACATCGAAGCGCGCTGCGAAATCCTCCGGCGTCACGCCGCGCGACGAAGATGGGCGACCAGTGCCGTCAGCGCGGCCGGCGTCACCCCGCGCACCCGCCCCGCCTGGCCGAGCGATTCCGGACGCGCGGCGGTGAAGCGCTCCGCCATTTCCGCCGAGAGGCCGGGGATTCGGCCGAAATCGACGCCGTGCGGGATGGCGAGGCCCTCCTCGGCGCGCATGGCCGCTAGTTCCGCTTCCTGCCGCGCGAGATAGGTGGCGTAGCGCGCGTCGGTGGCCACGGTCTCCGCGACATCGGCGGGGATGTCGCCAAGCTCGGGGCAGAGCGCGACCAGATGCGCCCAGTCCACATCGGGGAAGCGCAGCCATTCGGCGAGGGTCAGCCGCTGCCCCTGGCCGTGCAGCGCAGCGCCCGCCGCGCGAAGCGCGTGAGTGGTGGCGGTCTCTGACGACAGTTTCGCCTCCGCCCGCGCGATCGCCTCCGCGCGCCGGGCGAACAGGCGCGCGCGCTCCTCACCGACGCAGCCGATCTCCAGCCCAAGGGGGGTCAGGCGCCGGTCCGCATTGTCGGCGCGCAGGCGCAGCCGATACTCGGCACGCGAGGTGAACATGCGATAGGGCTCGGACACGCCGTGCGTCACCAGATCATCCACCATCACGCCGGTATAGGAACTGGCCCGATCCAGGATCAGCGGCGCCGCACCGGATGCCGCGCGCGCGGCATTCAGCCCGGCCACCAGCCCCTGTGCGGCCGCTTCCTCATAGCCGGTGGTGCCGTTGATCTGGCCTGCGAGCCACAGGCCCGGAAGGGCGCCGAGCTGGAGGTCCCGCCCGAGCGCCCGGGGATCGATGAAATCATATTCCACCGCATAGCCCGGTTGCAGGATGCGCGCCCGTTCGAGACCTGGGATGGTGGCGAGGAACGCCGCCTGCACATCCTCGGGCAGGCTCGTGGAAATCCCGTTGGGATAGATGGTCGGGTCATCCAGCCCTTCCGGCTCCAGAAAGATCTGGTGCCCGTCCCGATCCCCGAAGCGCATCACCTTGTCCTCGATGGACGGGCAATAGCGGGGGCCGACGCCCTCGATGCGGCCGGTGGTGAGCGGCGAGCGGGCGAGCCCGCCGCGGATGGCGGCGTGTGTACCCTGTGTGGTTCGCGTGATGTGGCAATCCACCTGCGGAAGCGCCGCCGATGTGGTGGCGGCCGAGAAAAAGGCCGGAGCCGCGTCACCGGGCTGCACATCGAGGCCCGACCAGTCGATCGTCCGCCCGTCGAGCCGGGGCGGCGTTCCCGTCTTGAGGCGGCCGATCGGCAGCCCGAGCGCCCGAAGCCGCCCGGCAAGCCGGGTCGCTGCGCCTTCGCCGGTGCGCCCGCCGGCGATCCGCCGCTCCCCGATGTGCATCATGCCGCCAAGGAAGGTGCCAGTGGTCAGCACAACCGCGCCCGCAGGGAAGGCGCCGGCGCTTGTGACCACGCCCGTGCAGCGGCCGGCGTCCACCAGGAGGTCGGTGACTTCCGCCTCGATGATCTCGATGCCCGCCAGAAGCGCGCGGACGGCAGCGGCGTAGCGGCGCCGGTCCGCCTGGGCGCGGGGGCCCTGCACCGCTGCGCCGCGGGAGCGGTTCAGCAGGCGGAACTGGATGCCGGCCGCGTCCGCCGCCCGGCCC
>JBKBXK010000317.1:0-2438 GCA_046314095.1 Thermaurantiacus sp.
CAACGCCACCATCGTGGCGTCGGGCTTTTACGATGTCTCTTTCGTTTTCAACACCAACCGCCGGCCTTCGAAGGATGTGGTAGTGGACCGGGTCTATATCCTGCGCGGTGGCGATGGCGGACCGGAAATCCCGGTGGTGCCGGAACCGGCGACCTGGGCGCTGATGATCCTTGGCTTCGGTCTGGTGGGCGCGGGCCTTCGCCGCCGGCGCACAGCCGCCGCTCTCGCCTGAGGGGCACAGGCGTGACGGGGCCGGGTGCGGGAGACCGCGCCCGGCCCGAGCCGTTTCAGGCGGCAAGCAGCGCCTCTTCGGGGATGGCGTAGAGCATCGACGCCCCCCGAGTGACCGGCCCGAGCAGCGCGGCTGACGCAGGCAGGATCTGTTCGGAATAGAAGCGGGCAGTGGCGATCTTGGCCTTCAAGAAGGCCGGGTCGCCCTCCCCTGCCTCCAGCCGCCGTGCGGCCTCGGCTGCTTGGCGCGCCAGCAGCGTGCCGCCAAGGGCGAGACCGAACATGCGCAGATAGGGGCTGGCGCCGGCAGCGGTATCGGAGAGTTTCTCCCCCTCGTTTCCAGTGAGCCAGACCGAGGCAGTCTGGAGCGCCTCCAGCGCGTCTTCGGCATAGGGGCGGATGGCGCCGAGATCGCCCTTCTCGGGAAGCGTTGCGAGGAAGGCGCGCTCGCGCTGGAAGAGCTGGCGCCAGTGCGTACCGCCATCCATCGGGAGTTTACGACCGACCAGATCGAGCGCCTGGATGCCGTTTGTCCCCTCGTAGATCGGCGCAATCCGCGCATCACGATAATGCTGGGCGGCGCCCGTCTCCTCGACATAGCCCATGCCGCCGAACACCTGGAGGGAAAGGCTTGCCATTTCCACGCCGATGTCGGTGGCGAAGGCCTTGGTGACGGGGGTGAGGAGATCGGCCTCGCCCTGGGCCGCCTTGCGCCGCTCCGCATCCGGCTCGGCATGGGCCCGATCGACAGCGGCGGCGTTGCGGGTGGCCATCGCCCGGGCGGCCTCTGTCATCGCCTTCACCGTCATCAGCATCCGGCGGACATCGGCATGCTCGATGATGCGCACCGGAGCCCGCGACGGATCCCCGAAGCGGGCGGACTGAACCCTGTCCAGCGCATAGGCGAGCGCCGCCTGATAGGCGCGCTCTGCAATCGCGATGCCCTGCAGCCCGACATTGATGCGGGCATGGTTCATCATCGTGAACATCGCGCGCATTCCCGCATTCTCGGCGCCGACCATCCAGCCGACGCAGGCGTCATCATCACCGAAGGACATGGTGCAGGTGGGGCTGGCATGGATGCCGAGCTTGTGCTCGGTGGAGACAGCGCGCAGATCATTGCGCGCGCCCAAGGAGCCATCGGGACCGGGCAGATATTTCGGGCAGATGAAGAGCGAGATGCCCCGGGTGCCAGCCGGTGCGCCGGGCGTTCGGGCCAAGACCAGGTGGACGATGTTCTCGGCGAGATCATGCTCGCCCCAGGTGATGTAGATCTTGGAGCCCTTGATCCGCCACGTGCCGTCTGCGGCAGGCGTCGCCTGGGTTCGCAGCGCGCCCACATCCGAGCCGGCCTGGGGCTCGGTGAGGTTCATGGTTCCCGTCCAGCGGCCTTCGATCAGCGGACGGAGAAAGGTTTCCTTCTGCCAGTCGTCGCCGTGCGCCTGCAGCGCCTCGATGGCGCCCAGCGTCAGCATTGGGCAGAGCGAATAGGCCATGTTGGCCGACGTCAGCTGCTCCTGCACCATGCAGGCAAGTGCGAACGGCAGGCCCTGGCCGCCATGTTCGGGGGACGCATTGAGGCCGATCCAGCCGCCTTCGACATACTGGCGGTGTGCGTCGGCAAAGCCTTCGGGCATCCGAACCACGCCATCCTCGGCCCGGGCGCCCACACGATCCCCGACCGCGTTCAAGGGCGCGAACGCATTGGACGCGAGCTTGCCGGATTCCTGGAGGATCGCCTCGACCATATCCGGCGTCGCACCTTCGAAGCCGGGAAGCGTTGCGAGGCCGCCGATATCGGCAATCGTCTCGAGCGCGAAGCGCTGATCGGCAATGGGTGGCGTGTAGGTCATGGGGCACCCTGTTCGGCTGGGACAGCACCCCCTATAGCGCCGCCGATGGCGAGTTCCACCGACAGCGTGCCGCGCATGGTGGCCGGGGACGCAGCCGGGGTCGCAGAGGCTGTGCGGTTGCTGGCGGCGGGCGGGATCGTGGTGGTGCCGACGGAGACCGTCTATGGGCTGGCCGCGGACGCCGCGAACCCGGCGGCGGTTCACCGCATCTTTGCCGTGAAGGGCCGGCCGGCCATCAACCCCCTGATCTCGCATGTCGCCGACCTTGCGATGGCGGAGCGATACGGGCTGTTCGGAGATACGGCACGGCGGATGGCGGCGCGGTTCTGGCCGGGGCCCTTGACCCTGGTGGTG
>JBKBXK010000318.1:0-2415 GCA_046314095.1 Thermaurantiacus sp.
CCCCACCAGCCGAAGGCCCCGATCAGCCCGTCGATGGTAGCGTTTTCGATGCAGGATTGGGCAATCCATGCGCGACCCTCGACCAGAAGGTGGCCGTTGCCGTCCCATCCCACAATGCGGAGCTGGTCGCCCGGCGTTCCGGCATGGAACTGCCATGCCACGACCCAGCGCGGCAGGTTCGGATCGTCCTGGAGCGCGCCCTGCCAGTCGGCATCCACTTCGGCCTGCACGGCATGGAGCTCGACCGGTGCAGCAGGATCGGTCCCCAGCCAGACGTCGGTCGGCGTCGCGGTGTCGTCAGTGGCAAAGAACAGGCTCCCGCCTGCAATGCTGGTCAGTTGCACCCGCTCATCCTCGCCACCGGTGAAGGTTTCCACGGTGCCGGTTGCATACACACGCTCGGCCGGCTGTAGGGCAAGGCCGATGAGGCGGATCTGGTCGGGCTCCAGCCCGCCCATCCACGAACCGGCAGGTTGCAAGGCCATGCGCTGTTCCGGCGTGCGCCGATGCAACCGCCTGCGGCGGCCGAACAGAAGGCCGCCGTCTGCGGTTGCGATCACGATCGGGCCGCCGATGGTGCCTGTTATCCCCCGTTCCCCTGCCGAGCCACCACTGGCTTCTTGCAGCCCGGCAGGCGCTCGTCTTGCACGAAACCGCCAGAACGGCTACGCGCCCCTCCGTTCCGGCCGGTCAGCATCGGCCACCAGCAACAAGGACCGACATCATGCCAAAGGCTGGCATCCACCCCGATTATCACACCATCAAGGTGCAGATGACCGACGGCACCATCTTCGAGACCCGCTCCACATGGGGCAAGGAAGGCGATACGATGGTGCTCGACATCGATCCGACCAGCCACCCGGCCTGGACCGGCGGCCAGGCGCGCGCCAACGAGAAGGCCGGGCAGGTTGCCCGATTCAATAAGCGCTTCGGCGGCCTCTCGGGCCTTTCGAAGAAAGGCTGAGGCACGGCAGACGTTCAGCCTGCTCGTGCCTCGAGCCAGGTGAGCACCTCGGCTACTGGCAGCACATCGGCATATTTGAGCGCGAGATCCGTCAGGTTCGCGTAATGATAACTTGCGTGTTTGTCGGCGCAGGTCTCGACGGGCACGATCGTGCGAAAGCCATGTGAGAGGCTGTCAACCGCGGTCGCCCGCACGCAGCCAGACGTGGAACCGCCGGTGACCACCACCGTGTCCACACCCTTCCACTGCAGCCATGAGCGCAGCGGGGTCTCGAAGAAGGCCGACGGCATCCGCTTGGTGAACTCAAGATCCTCGGCGCAGACATCGCAGCGCGGGTCAAACTGGTGCCGCTCGCTGCCGATCGCGATGTTCTGCAGGCTGTCGGGCGTGTCGGTGCGGGTGCCCCAGATCCCGGCATCCTGCCCGTCCGGACGGTATCCGACGCGCGTCCATACGACCGGCATGTCGGCCGCGCGCGCAGCTTCGCACAGCCGGTTCACATGGCCGATCTGGTTCGGGTCGGTCTCATAGGCCGTCTTGAAGGCATGAATATCGGTATAGGCGCGCTGGAAGTCGACATTGACAACGGCAAGCCGTGTTCCGAAGCCGAAGCGCGCGCGGGCCGGGTTTGCCAGCACCTCGTCGAAGATGGCCCGGGCTGTCCGGCCATCGTCGACCATGCGCGTCCCCAGTTCTCTGGCCATTTTGGCGCTCCTTTCTCCGCACTCCGGCGAAGCCTGCCAATCGGCGCTTGCTTCGCCATGTTTGTCCGGACAATCGGTTGGCATGGAAGAGACAGAGGAGCAACTCGGCCACGGTCGGCTGATGTGCGGAACGGTGCTGGCACCGGATTTTTCGGCGTCGCTCGGAGACTATGCGCGGGAGCTTGGGCTGCGGTTGATTGCGGATGGCGAGGTGCCCATGGCGCTTGCCGCGGCGTGGGGCGCACCCGCAATGGCCGGGCGCCGGTTCGCGCTGTTGCAGGGCGCGGGGGCCACGCCAGGATTTCTGCGCCTTGTTGAGGGCAGCGAGGCGCCTGGGTATCGCCCGCTTTCCAGCTTCGGCTGGGTGGCGTTCGAATGCAGCGTCCGTGACGCCTTCGCGCTCCACGAGCGGATTGACACGGCGGCCTTTCCAGTTCTCGGCGCGCCAAAACTGGTGCCGGGCTTTGACAATTTCATCCCCTTCCAGGTCGCTGGCCGGGCAGGTGAGGTTCTCTATCTCAACACAGTTCTGAAGGCGTCCATGGCCGGGCTGGATCTTCCCCATGCAGCGGCCGAAGTGGATCGCATGTTCATCGCTGTGCTCGCGGCCGCTGATCGGGAGGAGTCGGTGCGGTTCCAGCTGGAGGCGCTGGGGCTCGAGCAGGGGGAGACCTGGGTCATCCCCTACTCCATGATCAACACCAGTTTCGGCCTGCCGCCGGATTTCCAGACAGCGATGACGATGAC
>JBKBXK010000319.1:0-2405 GCA_046314095.1 Thermaurantiacus sp.
ACGGGCCCAGCTCTTGCCATCTGAGGCGCGCGGCGGGTGGCAGGCGCATCTTCGAATGGCCGAGCAGCTTGATCGCGATGGCGCGTTGGCCGGCTTGATCAGCGATGTGCGGGCGCGGATGGAGGTCGCAGCCGCGGCCTCCAGGTAGAAGCTCAGAAAAGCCGAAGCCCGACGGCGGGCTTTCATCGGCGACGACTGCCGCCCGCACGCCAACACGCAATCGCTCCGCCCTGCACACTGCGAAATCCGCCGGTGCCCACTTTTGCCTGGAAATGGCGCGCCCGGAACGATTCGAACGTCCGACCCCCAGATTCGTAGTCTGGTGCTCTATCCAGCTGAGCTACGGGCGCGCGGCACGGCTGTCGTGCAAGGCGGCTCCTTTAGACGATGACGGCGGGTTTGCAACCCGCTAGGCCGGCCTGCCATGGCGCGCCCGTTCCCCTTGCGGCCCCCCGCCGCCCTCGCCTTCATGGCTGCCCTGTCGGCCTGCGGGCTGGCCACCGGCGAGTTCCCCTCCCTGTTGCCCCGCCCGGAAGAGATCCCGCGCGACATCGCCCTTCTGGATACCGCTCCAGCCGGTCTGTCCCAAGAGGAAACAGTGCAGCTCCAGGCGGACTTGCAGCGGGATCGCGCGGCTTTTGCGGACATACGCAATGCGATCGAGGTTGCCGACCGCGCCCTTGCTGCTGCGCTTGCCAGGGCGCGTGGCAGCGGCTGGGGAAGCCTGCCCTGGACCGAGGCGCAGGTTGCCCTCTCGCAGTTCCAGGAGGAACGCTTTCCGCTGTCGGTCCTGCGCCTTCGGCTGGATGCATCGCGACTGATGGTGGATCCTCTGGCAGAGGCCGATCCAAGCCGGATTGCCGTCGAAACCCTCGCAGCCGAGGTCATGTCGCTCGAGGAGCGGAGCGCAACGCGGGCCGAGGCGGCCATGCGCGCGCTGGAACGCTAACGCCGGACCGCGCGCCGAACCGCACGCGCAAGGCAATCGGCCGCACGGGTCCCGATTTCGGTCAGGAGCCGCGGGTCCACCGTTGCCACCGGTTCCTCCGCGGTCGAAAGCGCGAAAACGACATCGCCGTCATAAGGCGCATGGATGGGGCGGATCGCGCGGGCGAGGCCGTCATGGGCCATCATTGCCACCCGGCGCGCGGCCGCACGGGAAAGAGGCCGATCGGTCGCGACGACGGCAAGGGTGGTGCTGGTGCCGAGCTGCTGCGGCAGTCCGGCCGCGAGCTTCGGCATCGGCACCGCGCCATCCTCGGGCGGTGCGCCTGCCGCCACTTCGCCGAAGCTGTTGACGATCACGAGTGTGCCGACGACGCCACCCGCGTCGAGTGGCGCCGACGCCATGCCGACGCCGCCCGGCTGGCTGCCGGCCCAGGCGCCAAAGCCGGCGCCGACCGCGCCCTCGGCCGGCATTCGGGTGGTGGCCGCCAGCGCCTCGGCGGCGAGGCCTGCATAGGGCGGTTCCGGACCGTCCGTGGAGGCCCACGTCTTGTCTCCGCCGTTGCGAAGATCGAACAGGATGGCCGCCGGCACGACGGGCACATGGATACCGGGCGCGACGGGAAGCCCGACTCCGCGTCGGGCCAGGTGCAGCGCGACCGCGTCGGCGGCAGCAAGGCCGAACACGCTGCCGCCAGAGAACACGATCGCATGCGCTCTCTCGACAAGATTGGATGGATCAAGCGCGTCCGTCTCGCGGGTGCCCGGGCCGCCGCCGCGTACATCGACCGCCATCACCGCCGGCCTGTCTGGCAGCACAATCGTTACCCCGGTTCGCGCAGACGGGCAGTGCGCATGGCCGACAGCGAGGCCCGGCACGTCGGTGAGACGGAAGCTCACACGAGGAACCCGACCGCGGCGCGCACGTCCTGCATCGTCGCTTCCGCTACTGCCTTGGCCCGGTCCGCGCCTTCGGCCAGCACGCGGTCGATCTCGGCGGCATCGGACAAAAGCTCGCGGAAGCGCCTGTTCATCGGCTCCAGCGTCGCAACCAGAAGATCGGCAAGCGCCGGCTTGAAGATCCCAAAGCCCTGCCCCGAAAAGCGATCGAGGACGACGTCTGCGGTTTCGCCCGACATGGCGGCATAGATTTCCAGAAGGTTTCGTGCCTCGGGCCGACCTTCCAGTTCTGCCAGCGTGGCCGGAAGCGGCTCCGGGTCGGTCCTGGCCTTCCGGATCTTCTGCACGATCAGGTCGGCATCATCGGCAAGGTTGATGCGGCTCATGTCCGACGGGTCGGATTTCGACATCTTGGCCGTGCCGTCGCGCAGCGACCGGACGCGCGGCGCGGCCGGCGGGATGGTCGGCTCGGGGAGCGGAAACACCTCCCGCCCGAAATCGGTGTTGAACTTGCCGGCGATGTCGCGGGCGAGCTCCAGATGCTGTTTCTGGTCTTCGCC
>JBKBXK010000320.1:0-2402 GCA_046314095.1 Thermaurantiacus sp.
ACGGCTAATGAGCTGAAGGTCATCGGGGAAATCCCGGCGGACCTCAGCGGCGCCTATATGCGTAACGGGCCGAACCAGGTCTATGCGCCGAAATCCAAGCATCACTGGTTTGATGGTGACGGCATGGTCCACACCGTCGCTTTCAAGGATGGCAAGGCCAGCTATCGCTCGCGTTTCGTGCGCACGGCCCATTTCAACGCCAATGCCGCCAAGGGGGCCGAGCAATGGCCGGGCTATATGGGTCATCCTGATCCCGACGCACCTCCGGGCGCGGGTTCCGATGGCTGGCTGAAGGATTCGGGCAATACCGACCTCATCCTCCATAATGGCGAGGTTCTGGCGCTGTGGTATCAGGCCGGCGTTCCGGTACGCCTGGATCCGGCCACGGGCGAGACGCTGGGCGAGCAGACCTGGGGCGGCGCACTGCAGCGCCAGGTGTCCGCGCACGCCAAGACCGACCCGGTGACCGGCGAGCTGTTCTTCTTCGATTACAACACCAGGCCGCCCTACATGACCTATCATGTGGTGTCGCGCGAAGGTCAGATGATCCGCAACGTGCCGATCGATGTGCCCGGTCCGCGCCTGCCGCACGACATGGCCATGACCGAGAACTACGCCATCCTCCACGATCTTCCCCTGTTCTGGGATCCCGAATTGTTGCCGCGCGGCATCCACAAGGTGACCTTCTATCCCGACAGGCCTTCACGCTTTGGCGTGATCCCGAAATACGGCAAGGAAGGCGATGTGCGCTGGTTCGAGGCCGAGCCCTGCTACATCTACCACGTCACCAATGCGTGGGAGGAAGGCGACTGGATCGTGATGGAGGGCTGCCGGGTGACCGAGCCTTGTCCGGAATCGAAACCCGGCCAGGGCATGTATTCGCGCATGATGGCGTTCCTGCTGCTCAAGGCGCGTTTCCACCGCTGGAAATTCAATCTGAAAACCGGCGAAACCCGCGAGGAATGGCTGGATGACCGCAATGCGGAGTTTCCGACCGTCAACATGGATGTGGCGGGCCGCAAGTCGCGCTATTCCTACCATGTCTCCATTCCGCTGGACCGCGAGACGATGGTGTTTGACGGGTTGATCAAGTTCGACACGCAGACCGGATCGTCCCAGAGCCTGAAGTTCAAGAACGGCTGGTACGGCTCCGAAAGCCCGTTCGCGCCGCGTCTGAATGGCAATGGCGACGAGGATGATGGCTATCTCATCACCTTCATCACCAATGAAGTGGATGGTCAGTCGGAATGCCATGTCATTGATGCGAAGGACATTGCGAAGGGGCCGGTGGCCCGTGTCATACTGCCCTCGCGCGTGCCGCCTGGCTTCCATTCGACATGGGTTCCAGGCACGCAGATGGGCTGGGCCTGACCGGGCCTTGCCCGCAAACAAATGATGCCCCGCGATACCGTGCCCGTTAAAAAGAGGCACGGAGCGGGGCATGCTCGATTTAACGATACTGCCGGGGAGGCCCAGAGAATGAAGCTCGCAACGCCGAAGAAGATCGCCGGATACCGCAAGCAGGGCTGGTGGGGCGACGACACCTTCTACGACGTGTTCCTGCGGGCAGCGACCAAGCGCCCCCAGGCGCTTGCGGCGATTGATCCGCCCGACCGCGAGGCGCTGACCGGCCGGACGCCCCGCCGTCTGGTCTGGGCTGATCTGGCTGACGAGGTGGAGCGCACCGCCGCGGCCCTGAGTGGTCAGGGCCTGGTCAAGGGCGACCGGGTGGTCATGCAGATGCCGAACGTGGTCGACACGCTCTCCATCTACCTGGCGTGCGCCAAGCTCGGCATCATCCTCAGTCCCGTGCCGGTGCAGTATGCCGGCCACGAATTGCGCCATGCGATGGAAAGTGTCCGCCCGCGCGCTTTCATCGTCTCGAAAATGTTCAAGGACCGCGAACTGGCGCGCGGTTGCAAGGCCGTCGCCGGCGACCGGGCCAAGGTGCTCTCCATGGATGGCGGCGGGGAGGGGCTTGTCGACTTCTCGGCGCTGATCGAACGCGCCAATACCCGTAAAGGCCCGTTCGGCCTTGGCGGGTCAGCCACAAAGCAGAAAGGGGAGGCGGACGACTGCTTCACCATCTGCTGGACATCGGGCACGACGGGCGTGCCCAAGGGCGTGCCGCGTTCACACAATCACTGGCTGGCCATCGGGCCGGCGACCTATCACGGTATGGCGATCCAGCCCCACGACGTGCTGCTCAATCCCTTCCCGATGACCAATATGGCGGCCATTGGCGGCATGTTCGTCTCCTGGCTTCTCAGTGAAGGCACGCTTGTCCTCCACCATCCTTTCGACCTGCCCGTCTTCCTCAAGCAGCTGGTCACCGAGAAGGTGACGGCGACCATCGCGCCGCCTGCCGTGCTCACCATGCTGCTGAAACAGGAAGGGATGCT
>JBKBXK010000321.1:0-2397 GCA_046314095.1 Thermaurantiacus sp.
CGCGAGAACGTGATGGATGGGGTGCGGCCGGTGGCCGACATGCTGGAGCGGTTCAACGCGATTTCAGCGGAAATGGCCGCGCCCGGCGACGACACGGATTTCGACGCGCTGATGGCGGAGATGGGCGAGCTGCAGGAGCGGATCGACGCCGTCGACGGCTGGACGCTCGACAACCAGCTCGAGATCGCGATGGACGCGCTGCGCTGCCCGCCGGGCGACTGGCCGGTGACCAATCTTTCCGGCGGCGAGAAGCGTCGCGTCGCATTGACCCGGCTGCTTCTTTCGAAGCCGGACATCCTGCTGCTGGACGAGCCGACCAACCACCTCGACGCGGAATCCGTCTCCTGGCTCGAGAAGCATCTGCAGGACTATCCGGGCAACGTCATCCTCGTGACCCACGACCGCTATTTCCTCGACAATGTCGTGGGCTGGATCCTTGAACTCTATTACGGGCAGGGCCTTCCGTTCGAAGGCAATTACTCGGCCTGGCTGGAAGGCAAGCAGAAGCGGCAGGCGCAGGAATCGCGCGAGGACGAGGCGCGCAGCAAGGCCATCCAGCGGGAGCTGGAATGGATCCGATCCTCGCCGAAGGCCAGGCAGGCGAAATCCAAGGCGCGGATCAACGCCTTCGATGAACTGGTTGCAAGCCAGGAGGTGAAGCGTTCGGGCGAGCGGGAAATCCTGATCCGGGTGCCGGAGCGGCTGGGCGACGAGGTGATCGAGCTTTCCGGCGTGACCAAGGCCTATGAGGACAAACTGCTGTTCGAGGATCTTTCGTTCCGGCTTCCGCCGGGCGGGATCGTGGGCGTGATCGGCCCCAATGGCGCGGGCAAGACGACGCTGTTCCGGCTGATCACCGGCCAGGAGACGCCGGATGCGGGGACGATCCGTGTCGGCCCGACCGTTCGGCTCGGCTATGTGGACCAGTCGCGCGACCATCTGGATGCGGGAAAGACGGTGTGGGAGGAGGTTTCGGGCGGGAACGACCGCTTCCAGTTCGGCAAGCAGGAGGTTTCGACCCGGGCCTATGTGGGCGCGTTCGGCTTCAAGGGCACGGACCAGCAGAAGAAGGTGGGCCAGCTTTCGGGCGGGGAGCGCAACCGGGTCCACATGGCCAAGATGCTGAAGGACGGCGGCAACGTGCTGCTGCTGGACGAGCCGACCAACGATCTTGACGTGGAGACGCTGCGCGCGCTCGAGGAGGCGCTGGAGAATTTCGCCGGCTGCGCCGTCGTGATCAGCCACGACCGGTTTTTCCTCGATCGCCTTGCCACCCACATCCTGGCCTTCGAGGGCGACAGCCATGTCGAATGGTTCGAGGGCAATTTCGAGATGTACGAGGCGGACAAGCGCCGCCGCCTCGGCGATGCCGCCGATCGTCCGCACCGGGTTCAGTACAAGCGGCTGACGCGGGCATAGCCGGCGCCCGGGCGGGCCGGGGAGACGCTTGGCTTCGCCCGGCGGAGACGCCATGACTCCGCCCATGGTCTCCTCCCCTGCCACGGACGCGAGCGCGCCCGGCAATCTGCCGGAGCTGTCGGTCTCCGATCTCTCGCGGGCGCTCAAGCGCACGGTGGAGGCGGCCTTTGACCGGGTGCGGGTGCGGGGCGAGATCTCCGGCTTCAAGCGGCACAGCTCGGGGCATCTCTATTTCGCGCTGAAGGATGCGGATGCCGTGCTCGACGCCGTGATGTGGCGCGGCACCGCGGGCGGCCTGGCGTTCCGCCCGGAGGACGGGCTGGAGGTGGTGGCGACCGGCCGGCTGACCACCTTTCCGGGGCGGTCGAAGTACCAGATCGTGGTCGAGCGGATGGAGCCGGCGGGCGAGGGCGCGCTCCTGGCGCAGATCGAGGAGCGCAAGCGTCGCCTGGCGGCCGAAGGGCTGTTTGCAGCCGAGCGCAAGCGTGCCATTCCGTTCTTGCCGGCGCGGATCGGGATCGTGACCTCGCCGACCGGAGCAGTGATCCGGGACATTCTGCACCGGCTTTCCGACCGCTTCCCCCGCGAGGTGCTGCTGTGGCCGGTGGCGGTGCAGGGGCCGGGGGCGGCCGGCGAAGTGGCGGCGGCGATCGGCGGGTTCAACGCGATGCCGGACCTGTCGCGGCCGGATCTTCTGATCGTGGCGCGCGGCGGCGGATCGATCGAGGACCTGATGGCGTTCAACGAGGAAGTGGTGGTGCGCGCGGCAGCGGCAAGCGCAATCCCGCTGATCTCGGCCGTCGGGCACGAGACGGACACCACACTGATCGATTTCGCAAGCGACCGGCGCGCGCCGACACCCACCGCGGCAGCGGAGATGGCGGTGCCGGTGCGCGCGGAACTGAGGGCGCAGGTGGCGGAGCTGGGTGCGCGGCTGACGCGCGGCGACCTGCGGCTGCGGCAGGCGGCGGCGGAGCT
>JBKBXK010000322.1:0-2379 GCA_046314095.1 Thermaurantiacus sp.
GGTCATGAGGTCGATCCAGCGGCCCTTGGCATCCATCATCTGCCGGGCATAGAGCGGCAGGCCCACGGTGTTGGCGGTTTCCAGCAGGTTGGCCGGGCCGCCATAGGTGGTGAAGGTATCAAAAGTGCCAAGCGGGAAGGCGATGCCCTCGCCGGTCGGGATCAGCCGCTCCGATGTCCCGTTCGAGAGGGTGACCGAGCCGTTGTACTCCTCGAAGAGGACGCCTGCGAAGGGGAAGGCGCGGCGCATGTCCTCGCGCAGCGGCTGGCCGCCGGTAGCGGAGAAGAACTTGTAGGCGTCCTCGGTCTTGGGGTGGCTGATCAGCTTGTCGAAGAACTCGGAGCTGACCAGCGCATGCGCCGTGGTCATGGTCTCGCCCAGCAGGTTGTCCTCGATCGCGCGCAAGGTGGTGCGGACCTTGCCCTGCACATTGGTGCCCGCCGTCCCGAAGACGAAGTCGACCGAGATCTGGTCGAGCCCGAATTCGGTGAAGTAATTGTAGAGCGTGGTTCCCGCGCCGTCCTTCACGATGCCGCGCAGCGCGTTCATCTCCATGTATTCGCGAGTCTGGGCATGCTTGCGGCGCATCAGCGTCAGCTTGCGGTTCATCACCTCGACCAGCGGATCGGCGGCGTCGGACAGGCCGAGTGCGGGCATTCCCTGAATGTCGGCGGGCAGGATAACGTCATCATGCGGGATCCACGGCAGTGCGAAGCTGCGCATGGAGCGCGCCTCGCGGTTGCCAACAGTGGCGGGGGCGCCCAGCGGCACGGAAGGCAGGAGGCTCAGCACCCCTTCGCGCTGTTCGATGACGATCGAGCGTTGCGTCACCCCCTCGAAGCGGAAGAGGCCGATCTGGCCGAGGCGGGTGTAGAGGTTGGGCAGGATGTTGATGGCCTGCGTCATCTCGGCGAGCGAATAGCCGCCCGCGTCAAACGGGTTGCGGGTGATGGTCATGGGGAACTCCGGGGAAAGAGGGGCAGGGAGGTTGGGCTTGCGGCACGCGAACCCGGCAGGGGTTCAGGTGCTGTAGGTCCGATCAGGCGGTGTCGCGGGGCACGATGCCGAGCGCGGCCAGCTGGCCGTGCTTGGTGGCGGTTTTCGGTGCGTCATCGACGGTGGCATCGAAGACGAGTGCGGCCTTCGAGACGATGGCCGGGCCGCGCGCGACCACCACGCCGATGGCGTCCGTCGCGCTGGCATCGACCGCGTAGAGCAGCACGGCGCTCGCGGTCTGCGCGCCGTCCGAGCCGCCCGAGGTGGCGAGCTTGTATTTGCCGCTCGCGGTAATCCGCCCGAGCACGGCGCCGACGGGATAGTTGGTGCCCTCGAGCAGCGTGACGGTCTCGCGGGTGTAGTTCGGGTTGACCTCGTACTTGAGGACATCGCCCGTCGTGGCGGGCTGGTGAAGGACGGTCATGGCGGGGTGCCTTTCTCAGGGATGCAAGGGGATTTCGCCCGCCGCTGAGGTGCGGCTGGGGTAATCAGCGGGGTATTTGATCGAGGGTTGGCGAGCGTCAGGCCCGGTTGCCCGCCGCTGCCTGGCGCTTGGCGGCGGCGACGATCGGGCTTTCCTTGGCGAGCGGCAGGACCGGTGAGCGCGGGGCGGCAACAATGTCGCGGGCATCGGCAGCGGCGCTGGCGCGCTCCAGCACCAGGCGGCGCAGGGCCTCGGGGGTGGTGCCCTCGCGCAGGGCTTTCGCCGCGTCGATTGCGATGCCGAGGCGGCCCGCCTGCGCGGCGATCTCGGCGATCTCCGCCGCCGCCTCGCGGAGCTGCGCCGACAATTCGGCCAGGTTGCCAGCCTGCGGGGCGGTCTGCGCGAGGGCAGGTGCCGCAGCAGCGGGCGGTTGAGATGCAGCGGAGGCCCGGGCCGGAGCGTCAAGCGGAACATCGGTGGCATCGGTTTCATCCTCCTCGATGTCCGTCACCTCTGGTCCCATATCCTGCGGGCTGTCCTCGGGGTCGTTCTCGGTGGCCATGATTGCCTCCTCTCTAGGGTGGGTTGGTTTGCGGAACTGAGTTGCTGCCACCCGCTGGCTGCGCGTGGGCGAAAGGATCGGGGAGCGCGCCACCATCTGCCGGAAGGCGGCGAAGCCCCGCGCGAGATCGGTGACCTCGTCGGCAAGGCCCGCGGCGACGGCATCCGCCCCGCGGAAGGTTGCGGCCTCGGTCGCCAGCGCTGCTTCCTGGCTTAGCCGCCTGAAGCGGCCAGCGGCGACGGTTTCGGTGAACAGGAATCGCAGCACATCGATCTCGCGCTGGATCTCGTTCTGCACGGCATCGGGCAGCGGCTCATAAGGATTGCCATCGACCTTGTGGCGCCCCGAATGGATGAGCGTCACGCGCACCCCGTCCTGGTCGAGCTGACCACTCATG
>JBKBXK010000323.1:0-2372 GCA_046314095.1 Thermaurantiacus sp.
GCGGTGATGAAACCGGCAAGCGGCCCGGGCGGCGAGAAGGCGAGGATGCGGGTGACGCCGGGCAGCGGCAGCGGGCCGCCATCGCCGTCCCATTCCACCCGCGCGCCGCCGAGCGCCTGGGCGACAAGCGCGCCATAGCTGTGGCCGGCGGCGATCAGCGGCCGGCCGGGGGCGCGGCGCGAGAGTTCGCGGGCGGCGACGCGCATGTCGGCGAGCCGGGCGCGCCAGCCCGCCTGGGCGGCAGCATAATCCATGGCGCCGCCATCCTGTGGCGGCTCGGAATGAGTGACGGCGGCCACCAGATGGCCCTCGGACGCCCAGCCGCCGGCGAGCGAATCATAGTTCCGGCCACTGGAGAAAGCGCCGTGGGAAAACAGGATGGCGCGGCCTGTTTCGCTGAGCGCGCCGGGCTGCCACAGGCGGATGGACACCCCATCGATGGTGAGATCGGCAACGGACGGGCCGGGCGGCGGCGGGCGCAGCGTGGCCCGCGGCAGCCGCTGGCCAGCCACCGGGGCGGCGGCAAGCGACAGGACGCCCGCGAGCGCGGCACGGCGGGAGAGGCTCATGCGCGCAGCACGGGCACGAGGAGGCGGCCGCCATTGCGCCGAACGTCGCTGCCGGGGAGGACCATGGCCGCCAAGAGCGGCGGGAGCCCCGGCTTGTCAATCAGGACCTGCCGGGACTCCCTTCGTCGGGACATGGGCGAAGGCGGCGCCCGTGCTCAGAAGCCGACGCTTGCAGTGAGGCCCACTGTCCGCCGCTCGCCGAAGGTGGGCACATAGGTGGCCGATTGCGCGCCGTTGGTGCCGATCAGCACCAGCGAGGTGGAGACATATTTGTGATCGAACAGGTTGCGGGCCCAGAGCGTGAGATCCACCGGCCCGGCCGAGACCCCGATCGAGCCATTCACCAGCGTGCGGCTGCGCACGAAGGCGAGATTGGCTTCATCCATGAACTGCTTGCCCTTGTGGGTGACGTCGGCGCGGGCGCGAAAGCCCCAGCCATTGGCGAGATCGGTTGCGAAGCTGGCGCCGGCCACGCCATCGAACTCGGGCACCCGCTCCAGCCGGTTGCCGCCGAGCGGCAGCACCGCTGTCGGCACGCCTGCGACGGGCGCGCACACGACGCCGTCGCAATTGCCCGACGCGCCGAAGCGCTGGCTGACCGAGCCATCCTTGTAGCGGGAGCGGTTCCAGGCAGCGCCGGCGAACAGCTGGAACTCGGGCGACACCTGCCAGCTGAACTCGCCCTCCACCCCCCAGACAGAGACGGCGCCGACATTGCCAACGGTGGAGGGAACGATCTGGAACAGCGGCGGCACGGAGCCATCCGCGTTCAAGCGCACCACCGAGACCTGGAGATCCTTCCAGTCGGTGTGGAAGGCGGCGAGATTGAGCGTCAGCCCGCCCCAGCGGTTCTTGGAGCCGATCTCGTACGTCCAGTTGGTCTCGCTGTTGTAGGACCGCTGCGGCGCAAACGGCACATTGCCGTTGAGATTGCCGGATTTCACGCCGCGCGCGACCGAGGCGTAGAGGAGATTGTCGGGCGTTGCCTTCCAGCTCGCGGTGATCCGCGGGGTAAAATAGTCGAAGCTTTGCTGGAAGCGCGGGGGCTTCAGCGCCTGGATCGTCGGGTTGGTCGGCTCGCGGGTGAGGAAGTCGGTCGCGAGCTGATCCTCGATGGTATAGCGGCCCTCGAGCGTGAGGATGAACTCGGGCGACAGGCGGAACTCGGCAAAGGCATAGGCCGACCAGATATCCTCCTTGCGTTCCAGAAAGCCGGTGCGCTGGAAGAAGTTTCCGGGGAACGGCAGGCCAGGCCCGACCGGGAAGAGATAAACCGAATCGTCGGGCTCGGTCAGCGAGTTGACCGGGGCGGACGAAGTGGCGTTGGAGGCGATATCGGTTGTCCGCGACCAGGAGAAGCCGACGAAGCCGTTCCAGCGCTCGTTGCCGAGGAAGGTGAACTTAAGTTCGTTGTTGAAGCCGCGGTAGCGGCTGTCGGTTCCGCTTTCGTCGAACACCGTTCCGAAGTTGGTGAAGGGCGGAAAGGGGAGCACGACCGGCTGCAACGGATTGGGGCTGGGCGAGCCGCGCCCGCGCACCTCAGCCTGAAGGAAGGCGAACTGGTAGCTGGCCTCGACGCGGGTGCCCGGCGCCCATGTGAGCCTGGCTGATGCAACATCGGTGGGCCCGCGCACGCCATAGGCGCGCGGATCGATGACCAGGCCCGGCGGGCGGAGCGTGTCTTGCGGCGCAGTGACCGGATCGGCCGGAAGGGCGCCCACCCACAGGCGGTTCGCAACCGCAAATGGCGGCGCGGGAGCGGGCCGCGGGCTGCCGTTCAGCGTGTTGAACGGATAGATCACC
>JBKBXK010000324.1:0-2368 GCA_046314095.1 Thermaurantiacus sp.
TTCTTCACGCTGCTCGCCCACCTGCCCGGCAAGGTGCGCGAGGGCGAGGCGCTGACCCACCTCGTCTTCAACAACGACGGCTCCCATGGCCAGACGGAGGGTGACGAAACCATCTTCGCGGAGCGTCTTGGGCGCATCACCGGGATTGCCGCCCGGTTCGGGCTGCCGCTGATCCCGGTCAACTCCAATGTCGATGGCTTCATCGGCCTCAACTTCGAGCAGACCCATAGCGTCCGCAACGCGAGCGTGGCGCTGCTGTTCCAGTCGGCATGCCGGCGGATGCTCTATGGCTCGGCCTACCATTATGATGGCATCCGGATACACCCCACTTACAGCACGGCCTATGCCGATCCGGCGCTCCTTCCTGCACTGTCCACCGAAGCCATGACGCTGATGGATTTCGGCACCGCGCAGTCGCGCTTCGAGAAAATCGCTGCGATCGCGGATGATCCGCTCGTCCAGTCCCACCTCGACGTCTGCGTAAGAACCGGGTCGCAGGATCGCTTCATCAACTGCGGCCGATGCTTCAAGTGCATCCGGACCTTGTTCGCGCTCGAAATCCTCGGCCGGGTGGAGCAGTTCGCCGAGGTGTTCGATCTCGATGCCTGGCGAAGGGTTCGCGGCTGGGCAATCTATGCGGGGCTGCGCAGCGGCGGGCCCTACTGGGAAGAGCTTGGCGAGGCGATGCTGCGCCACGGCCATGATCCGGGCGGCATGGTCCGCCAGCTCAGCCCCTGGCTGCCGGGCAAGGCCTATCGCATGTTGCTGCCATTCGTCGCGCGCTCCTGAGCGTCTCGGAAGCAGATTTCGATTCAAGTCCCTGCCTGCCAGTCCGTCCGAATCCTTTGCATTCGCGAGTGGGTGTTCGCGGTGGCGCGTGGGTCACGCTCGTGATAGCCCGCGATCAGGTGCGGTGCCGCGGCGCCGGTTGAGCATGCGCAGGAAAGGCCTTTCGTGTTCGATACCTGGCGGAAGATTCTCGATCTGCTCGATCCGCGGGAGCGTGTCCGCTTCGCGATCGTGATCGGGATCATGGTGGTGGTGACGCTTGCCGAAGTGCTCAGCATCGCCACCGTCGTGCCGCTCTTGATGGTCCTCGCCGAGCCGGAACTTGTCGAAACCAATCGCTTTCTTGCAGCGGCCTTTCAGGCCGGAGGGTTCCAGAGCGCGTTCCAGTTCCAGATCACGCTTGCGGTGGTGGTCTGCGTGGCGATCCTCGGCGGCCTGCTGATCAAGACTGGCGGCAACTTCATCGTTCTGCGCTTCGTCAGCATGCGCGAATATGCGATCTCAAGCCGCCTCATCGAAGCGTATCTCTCGCATCCCTACAGCTGGTTTCTGAACAGGAACAGCTCCGAAACATCGCGCAAGGTGCTTGCCTCGGTATCGGAGGTGATTGTCAAGGTTCTGATACCCGTGGCGTCGCTTCTTGGAAGCATGCTGCTCATCCTGTTTCTCATCACGGCGCTCATCATCGCAGATCCGCTGGTCGCGCTCCTAGCCGGCGGCATCCTCACCGCGGCCTACGTCGTCATCTATCTGGGGGCGCAGCGCTATCTTTCCGTCCTGGGGGAGCGGCTGCTGATGGCGCAGCGCAGCCGCTTCAAGATCACCCAGGAGGCGTTCGGCGGCCTCAAGGAAGTGAAATTGATGGGTCTGGAGAGTGACTATGTCCAGCGCTTCCGCCAGCCCGCGCGCACGGCGGCACGCGCCCGCGCCGCCAACCAGGCGCTCGGCACCCTGCCGCGCTACCTGATCGAGGGCATCTCCTTCGCCACCATGCTTCTCATGCTGCTCCTGATGGTGCAGCGCGCCGGTGGGAGCTTTACCGCGGCCATTCCCACCATCGGCCTGTTCGCGGTGGCGGCCCTGCGGCTGCTTCCGGCGCTTCAGGCCACCTATTATTCGCTGACCCAGATCCGCGCAGGCCAGGCGGTGCTCAACGACCTGCACCGGGATTATCTCGAGGCGCGCGCTGCCCTTGCCTGTGCGCCAGCGCCAGCCGGCGGCCGGATCGACCTCTCCCGCGTGCTGGAACTCCGGAACCTCGGTTTCCGCTACCAGCCGGGCAGTCCGCTGGTTGTCGATGATCTCAGCCTGGAGATACCCGCGGGACACACCATCGGCATCGTCGGCGGCACCGGATCGGGCAAGACGACGCTCGTTGACCTCATCCTCGGCCTGCTAGAGCCGGAAGCCGGAGAGATAATCGTCGATGGCGTGCCGATCGGGCGCAACAATGTTAGGTCGTGGCAGCGCTCCATCGGCTATGTGCCGCAGACCATCTTCCTTGCTGATTGCTCGGTCGCGGCCAATATCGCGTTCGGCCTGCCGGATGATCGCATCGACATGGCAGCAGTGGAGGACG
>JBKBXK010000325.1:0-288 GCA_046314095.1 Thermaurantiacus sp.
TTTCGCCGTGGGAATCACGCTGCTAGGCCCGCGCGACCCAAATGGGCAGGGAGGTTGCATGGCCGAGGCCGCGGCACTGAGGGAGCCAACGGAGGCGGAAATCGCCGAGGCGAAGAAGCGCGTCGGTGGCGCCTACAGCTGGTATGTGCTGGGCGTCATGGTGCTGGTCTATGTGTTCAACTTCATCGACCGCCAGATCCTCGCCATCTTGGCCGAGGACATCAAGGCTGATCTCGGAATCGACGATGCCCAGTTGGGATTCCTCTATGGCACGGTATTCGGGGTCTT
>JBKBXK010000325.1:298-2332 GCA_046314095.1 Thermaurantiacus sp.
TTCCCCTTGGCCGCCTTGCCGACACCTGGAATCGTGTGCGCCTGTTGTCGATGGGCCTCGCGCTGTGGTCAGGAATGACAGCGCTATCGGGGTTTGCGAAGAGCTTTCCGCAACTGGCGGCCGCGCGCATTGGCGTGGGCATCGGCGAGGCAACCGCATCTCCGGTCGCCTTTTCGGTGTTGTCGGACTATTTCCCGAAGGAGAAGCGGGCCACCGCGCTCGCCATCTATTCCTCCGGCCTCTATATCGGCGGGGGCCTCTCGCTGTTCATTGGCGGCCTCATCAAGGACAATTGGAACGCGGCCTTCCCCGGCGGTGGGCCGCTCGGGCTGGTCGGCTGGCAGGCGGCGTTTCTCGCAGTCGGCATTCCCGGTCTGCTGCTGGCCTTATGGGTTGCGAGCCTGAAGGAACCTATCCGCGGGCTCTCCGAAGGCATCATCATGCCCAAGGAGCCGCGGCCCTGGCCAAAGTTCTTCACCGAGCTTTCGGCCGTGATTCCCCCCTTCACCGTGTTCCACGCGGCATCCTTCGGTGCGCGGCCTCTCGTGGTCAACCTCGCTGCCGCAGCCGTGGCAGCAACGGTCGCCGCCATCCTCATTCAGGTGGTGGGCAACTGGCCGCAGTGGGTTGCAATCGGGATTGCGGGCTACGCAGTCTTCTCCTGGTCGCAGTCCCTGGCGCAACGCGATCCGCCGACGTTCAAGCTCATCTGGGGCACGCCCACCTTTGTGATATTGGTGCTTGCCTCCGGCTTCCTCGCCTTCGTCGGCTATGCCATCGGTTTCTGGCAGGTGCCCTACGTCATCCGGAACTTCGGCGCGGACGCTGCAACCGCGGGGTTTTTTCTGGGCGGCGGCGGTGCTCTGGGCGGCTTCATCGGCGTGGTCGCCGGGGGACGCCTTGCCGACCATTTGAAGGCCCGGAACCCGGCCGGCCGGATACTCGTCGGTTTCCTTGCCGCTTCCGGACCCATTCCCCTGGTACTTCTGATGTTCACGACCGAGAGCGTCGTCATCTACTATACCGCCGCCTTCATCGTCTCGATCTTCGCCTCCATGTGGGTGGGCGTCGTCGCAGCGACGACCCAGGACCTGGTGCTGCCACGCATGCGCGGTGCCGCCACCGCCACCTATTTCCTGGGGACCACCATCATCGGCCTCGGCCTCGGCCCGTTCACGATCGGCAAGCTTTCCGAGGTGTTCCAGAGCCTTGCGCTCGCAAACCTCTCCATGGTCGCGGTTGCGCCCATCTCGCTCACCCTTCTTTATATCGTCTATCGGCGCCTTCCCGAGGCCGAGCGCACGCGGGTGGAACGGGCCCGGGCGGCCGGCGAACCCATCTGAGGACGCACATGAAGATCTCTCGCCTTTTCGACGTTTCGGACCGCACGGTCGTCATCACCGGCGGCTCGCGCGGCATCGGCGAAATGATCGCGCGCGCCTATGTGGAGAATGGCGCACGCGTCATCCTTACCAGCCGCAAGGCGTCCGATGTCGAGGGGTTGGCCGCCGAACTGGGCGCAGCGGCAACTGCCATTCCGGCGGACCTCAGCCAGATGGCGGAGATCGACCGCTTCGTTTCCGAAGTGGCACGGCAGACGCCGCGCGTGGACATTCTTTTCAACAACGCCGGCGCCTCGTGGGGCGCCGCGTTCGATGATTTCCCGGAAAGCGGCTGGGACAAGGTGATGTCCATCAACCTGAAGGCGGTCTTTTTCCTGACGCAGCGGATGATTGGCCTCCTCGAGGCTGCCGTAACAGACGATTGGCACGCGCGGGTCATCAACATCGGCTCGATCGATGGCCAGCACGTCTCGGATCTCGAGACCTACAGCTACGCAGCGTCAAAGGCGGGCGTTCTGCACCTGACCCGAATGATGGCGAAATTCCTCGCCGGCCGTGGCGTGCTGGTGAATGCGATTGCGCCGGGCTTCTTCCATTCAAGGATGACGGCCGGCATCGCCGAAGAGTTCACCGACAGGATGCGCGAGGAGACACCCATGAAGCGCTGGGGCCAGCCTGCGGACATGGCGGG
>JBKBXK010000326.1:0-2319 GCA_046314095.1 Thermaurantiacus sp.
CATGTCGAAGCCCTTGTTGATGTCTTCCAGCGGCAGCAGATGGGTGATCATCGGGTCGATCTCGATCTTGCCGTCCATGTACCAGTCGACGATCTTCGGCACATCCGTGCGCCCGCGTGCGCCGCCGAAGGCAGTGCCCATCCAGGTACGGCCCGTGACGAGCTGGAACGGGCGGGTGGAGATTTCCTGCCCGGCACCGGCGACGCCGATGACGACAGACTTGCCCCAGCCGCGGTGCGAGCATTCCAGCGCCTGCCGCATCACCTTGGTGTTGCCCGTGCAGTCGAAGGTGTAATCCGCCCCGCCGATGGTGTCGGCACCGCGCTTCGTCAGGTTGACGATGTAGGGAACGATGTCCTCGCCGATTTCCAGCGGGTTGACGAAATGGGTCATGCCGAAGCGCTCGCCCCATTCTTTCTTGGAGTTGTTGATGTCGACGCCGATGATCATGTCCGCACCGGCAAGGCGCAGGCCCTGAATGACGTTGAGGCCGATGCCGCCGAGGCCGAAGACGACCGCCGTGGCGCCGATCTCCACCTTGGCGGTGTGGATGACAGCGCCGATGCCGGTGGTAACGCCGCAGCCGATGTAGCAGATCTTGTCGAAGGGCGCGTCCGGGTTGACCTTGGCGAGCGCGATCTCCGGCAGAACCGTGTAATTGGCGAAGGTGGAGCAGCCCATGTAGTGATGGATCTTGTCCTTGCCGATGGAGAAGCGCGAGGTGCCGTCCGGCATCAGGCCCTGCCCTTGCGTGGCGCGGATGGCGGTGCACAGGTTGGTCTTGCGCGACAGGCAGGACGGGCACTCGCGGCATTCAGGGGTGTAGAGCGGAATCACATGATCGCCCGGCTTCAGGCTGGTGACGCCCTTGCCCACTTCCACCACGACGCCAGCGCCTTCATGGCCCAGAATCGCCGGGAAGATACCTTCCGGGTCGGCGCCCGACAGGGTGAAATCATCGGTGTGGCAGATGCCGGTGGCCTTGACTTCCACCAGGACTTCGAAGGCACGCGGGCCTTCCAGATTGACGGTCATGACTTCCAGCGGCTTGCCGGCCTGCACGGCGACTGCGGCGCGAACTTCCATGGGATCTCCCCTCCTTCAAACTCACATGTCATCAGTGACGATGGCAGTGTTATA
Source organism: Thermaurantiacus sp. (assembly GCA_046314095.1). GTDB lineage: Bacteria > Pseudomonadota > Alphaproteobacteria > Sphingomonadales > Sphingomonadaceae > Thermaurantiacus. The sequence goes on from JBKBXK010000326.1 coordinate 1,141, forward strand.
GGCGGCGAGGTTAACGCCAGCCACCCCGCCGGGCAATTCCGCATCCGGGGTCTGTTACGAAACGCGACAGAAATTTCCGGCGAGGAAACAGGCACAGCCGGAAGACGGGCGTTTCCACCGCAATTTCAGGCGCTTGCCGCCTCTCTGGTGGACATGTCGGATTCTGACCACTCCGGGACTGTCTGAGGTGAGGCAGCAGCGCTGCGGCTGGCAAAGATGGGAGACCTGTTCTGCCGGGTGGCCCTCTTGTGTCCGGGGCCTCAGGGCGGTCAAACTGCGACGAGGTGCCCTGCCCGGCGGCGGTGCGGCGGCACATCACCACAAGGGAGCCAACCGGCGGCCATGACGCGCTATTCCTTTCTCGAACTGGCGAAAAACGCCTTCAGCGCGCACAAGAACTGGGGCCGCCACTGGCGCTCTCCGGAGCCCAAGGCCGCCTATGACGTGATCATCATCGGCGCGGGCGGTCACGGGCTTGCCACCGCCTATTATCTGGCCAAGGTGCATGGCATCACCAATGTGGCGGTGCTGGACAAGGGCTGGCTTGGCGGCGGCAACACGGGGCGCAACACCACCATCGTGCGCTCCAACTATCTGTGGGAGGAAAGCGCCGCCCTCTACCAGCATGCGCTGAACCTGTGGGACGGGCTGTCGCAGGACCTCAATTACAACGTCATGTATTCCAAGCGCGGCGTCATGATGCTGGCCCACACGGTGCATGACGTGCAGGTGTTCAAGCGCCACATTCACGCCAACCGGCTGGCCGGGGTCGAGAACGAGTGGATGACGCCGGAAGAGGCGAAGGAGTTCTGCCCGCCGCTGAACATTGAGAAAAACATCCGCTATCCGGTGATGGGCGCTGCCCTGCAGCGGGTGGGCGGCACGGCCCGGCATGATGCGGTGGCCTGGGGATATGCACGCGGCGCCAGCGCCATGGGTGTCGATATCATCCAGAACTGCGCCGTCACCGGCATCCGCCGGGCGCCTTCAGGCGAGATTACGGGCGTTGAGACTTCGCGCGGCTTCATCGGCGCCAAGAAGATCGGCTGCGTTGCGGCCGGCAACACCTCCGTCGTCATGGCCATGGCCGGGCTGAAGCTGCCGCTGGAATCCAATCCGCTGCAGGCGCTCGTGTCCGAGCCGGTGAAGCCCGCCTTCCCTTGCGTGGTCATGTCCAAC
>JBKBXK010000327.1:0-2310 GCA_046314095.1 Thermaurantiacus sp.
GCCCGGCCCAATCCAGCATCGCACCTATCGCCCACGGGTGAAGGGTGATCTTGCTGCCATCGAGGCCGCAGTCGAGATGCTGGCAGCCGCCGAGCGGCCAATCCTCTACACCGGCGGCGGCATTATCAACGCGGGGCCACAGGCCGCGCAGGTGCTGCGCGAACTTGCGCGGCTCACGGGCGCGCCCGTCACCTCGACGCTGATGGGTCTGGGCGCCTTTCCAGCCGCTTCGCCGCAGTTTCTCGGCATGTTGGGCATGCACGGCACGCTGGAAGCCAATATGGCCATGAACCAGTGCGACCTGATGCTGTGCCTTGGCGCGCGGTTCGATGATCGGGTCACGGGCCGGGTCGATGCCTTCTCGCCCGACAGCCGCAAGATTCATGTCGATATCGATCCCTCCTCGTTCAACAAGACAGTGCGGGTCGATCTCGCGATCGAGGGCGATGTCGGCCATGTGATGGACGATATGGTGAAGCTCTGGCGCGCGCGCGGGCACCGGCCCGCCCTGTCAGAGGATTGGTGGGCGCGCATCCGCGGCTGGCGGGCGGCGAACTGCCTCGCCTATGAGCAGGCCGGGCCGGAGATCCTGCCGCAACACGCAATTTCCCGTTTGTTCGCTGCGACTGCCGAGGCGGATCCGATCATCACCACCGAGGTCGGTCAGCACCAGATGTGGGCCGCCCAGCATTTCCATTTCCAGAAGCCCAACCGCTGGCTGACCTCCGGCGGGCTTGGCACCATGGGCTACGGACTTCCGGCAGCCATCGGAGCGCAGGTCGCCTTTCCCAACCGCCTTGTCATCGACATTGCGGGCGAGGCGTCCATCCTGATGAACATCCAGGAACTTGCCACGGCAACGCAATATGGTCTTCCGGTCAAGGTGTTCGTACTCAACAACGAGTATATGGGCATGGTGCGCCAATGGCAGGATCTCACCTACGAGGGCCGCCACTCGGAAAGCTATTCCGACGCGCTTCCCGATTTCGTGAAGCTGGCGGAAGCCTTTGGCTGGAAGGGCCTGCGCATCGAAAGCCCAGGCGATCTCGATGCCGGCATCGCCGAGATGCTGGGGCATGACGGGCCGGTGTTCGTGGATTGCCGGGTGGCGAAGCTTGAGAACTGCTTTCCGATGATCCCGTCGGGTGCGGCCCACACGGAGATGCTGCTCGGCCCGGCGCAGGTGGCCGGCAAGGTCGATGCGTCGGCCGAGGCACTGGTCTGATGGCGGTACCGAAAGCCCTGTTTCCCGAGGAACCGGCCGAGCGGCACACGCTCTCGGTGGTGGTCGACAATGAAGCCGGCGTTCTCGGCCGCATCACCGGGCTATTCTCGGCGCGCGGCTACAATATCGAATCACTGACTGTTGCCGACATATCCGATGACCATGCCGTCTCGCGCATCACCATCGTCACCACCGGCCCGCGCCGGGTCATCGACCAGATCCACGCCCAGCTTGAACGCCTGGTGCCGGTGCATTCCGTGACCGATCTCACCGAAGTGGGGCCGCATGTGGAGCGCGAGCTTGCGCTCGTTAAGGTGGCCGGCACCGGCGAAAAGCGCGTGGAAGCGCTGCGGCTTGCCGATATCTTCCGCGCCCGGCCGGTCGACACCTCCACCGCCAGCTTCATCTTCGAGGTGTCCGGCTCCACCTCCAAGGTGGATCAGTTCATCGCGCTGATGCGCGAATGCGGCCTCGTCGAGGTCGCCCGCACCGGCGTTGCGGCAATGGCGCGAGGCTCCGAGCCCGCCTGAGGTTCCAAAAGACAAGAAGGGGAACGAGATGCGCGTCTATTATGATGCCGACGCCGATCTGGCGCTGGTCAAGTCGAAGAGGGTCGCAGTCGTCGGCTATGGCAGCCAGGGCCACGCCCATGTGGCGAACCTGCGCAATTCCGGCGTGGAAGAGGTGGCCGTCGCGCTCAGGCCCGGCTCGAAATCCGCTGCCAAGGCCGAGGCGGCGGGGTTCCGCGTTCTGTCCAACGCCGACGCCGCGAAATGGGCCGACATTGTGATGATGCTGGCACCCGACGAGCATCAGGCCGCAATCTACGCCGATGATCTCGCGCCCCATCTCCGCGAGGGCACGGGGCTTGCCTTCGCGCACGGGCTCAACATCCACTTCGGCCTCATCGAGCCGCGCCCCGACCTCGATGTGTTCATGGTCGCCCCCAAGGGGCCGGGCCACACCGTGCGCTCCGAATACAGCCGCGGCGGCGGCGTGCCCTGCCTCGTCGCAGTCGCGCAGGATGCAAGCGGCAACGCCATGGACGTTGCGTTATCCTATGCGTCTGCCATCGGCGGCGGCCG
>JBKBXK010000328.1:0-2007 GCA_046314095.1 Thermaurantiacus sp.
GACAGCTGTGCGGGGACTTGGCGTCGAGCCGGCGCGGGTCGAGGGCGCGGGATGGAGCACCGTGATCGCGGGTGCGGTCGCGCGCCGACTCGGGATGGTTCACACCGAGACGGATGTTCCCAAGGGTGACATCGGCGACTGGCGGGCCAATGGCCTGCCTGACCTCACACCCGATTGGGCAGGCACCCATCTCCTGAAGGCATGGCGGATGCTCCGCGCCGAAACCTGTTTCGAGCCGTGGTTCGAGGCCTCGGCCGCAGCCGCGCGGGAATTCGACCCCGCCGATCTTGAGCCAGAGCGGCTGGCAGTTCGTCACCTGGCGCTGATGCGGGCGCGCGCAGCGCCAGCCTGCCTTGCAGCCTGCCTCGACGCCGCTGCAGCGGATGGCTAGACATTTGTCAGAGGAGGATGACCATGGGTATCAAGGACGACATGCCACTGCTCGCCCGCCACGAGGGCGTCTGGGAAGGCACATATCGTTACTATGACGCGGCCGGGAAGCTGGTTGACGAGCACAACTCCCGTCTGCTTTGCCGATTTCCCGATGAGGGCCCTTGGCCCTATCACCAGACAAATATTTACTCTTGGGCGGATGGGCGCACCGAAGTGCGCGAGTTTCCGGCCGAGTATCGTGACGGCCGCATCTGGTGGGACAATGAGCTCATCCAGGGCTGGGCTGCGGAGCTCAACCTTGACGACAAGGGCCGGTCCGTCGTTCTCTATTGGCAGCGGACAGGCGACCCCGATCTGTACCTTTACGAGATGATCCAGATGTCGGATGACGGCAAGAAGCGCTGCCGCACCTGGCACTGGATCCGGAATGGCGAGCTCGAAACGCGCACCGCGATCGAGGAAAAGCTTGTGTCGCGCGACTGGCGCGCTGCCGACCAGGACCTCCAGAAGCAGGCCGCCTGAACAGGACGCAACCTCTTTTGACCGCCGCCGAAATGCGTGCGGCGGAGGCGCGCTGGTTCGCCTCCGGGAACGAGAGTTTCGCGCTGATGCAGCTGGCCGCCGACAAGGTGGCCCTGGCAGCGGAGCAAATGTTGACCGGTGCGGGTGGCTCCGTGCTGGTGTTGGCCGGGCCGGGGAACAACGGCGGCGACGGGCTGGTCGCGGCCGGCCTGTTGGCATCTCGCGGAAGAACAGTCGCAGTCGTCGCGCTGGCCGATCCGGCAGGGTGGACAGGCGACGCGGCGCGCGCGCTCGCGCTCTGGGGCGGGCCTGTGCTCCCTGCGGACTCAGATTTTCCTGAGGCGGCACTTCTCGTGGATGCCCTGTTCGGCATTGGCTTGGTACGGCCGCTCCAAGGCGCGGCTGCCGCCTTGGTCAACCGTGCGAATGCCAGCGGCCTGCCCATACTTGCCATCGACATGCCGTCCGGCATCGATTCGGATGGCGGCGAGGTTCGCGGTTCTGCCATTCGCGCCGCGCGGACAACAACCTTCCACGCCGCGAAGCCGGGCCATTTTCTGCTTCCTGGCCGCCTCCATGCCGGCGTTCTGGAGGTTGCAGATATCGGCCTGCCACCGCCCCGGGAGGCAGTGACCTGGAAAAATGCCCCCGGCCTGTGGCGGCTGCCAGTGCCTGCGGTCGACACCCACAAATATGCGCGCGGCGGTGCGGCTGTCTGGTCTGGTCCTGAGCTGACAACCGGAGCCGCGCGACTGGCCGCGCGCGCTGCCCTTCGCGTTGGTGCCGGGGCGGTGACGCTGTGCGGTCCACGATCCGCGCTGCGGGTGCATGCAAGCCACGAGACCGCAATCATGCTCCGTGCGAGCGATATCCGGGCATTCGCGGAGGTCCTCAGGTCGACCAAGGTCCGGGCTGCCTGCGTTGGGCCGGGGGCAGGCGAAGGGGTGTGCATGGTGGCGACGGCCGCGCTGGAAAGCGGATGCGCTCTGGTTCTGGATGCCGATGCGCTGACGGCCTTTGCGGGTGATGCGGATCACCTTGCCCGGCTGGTCCGACGTCACACGCGCCCGACGGTGCTCACACCCCACGACG
>JBKBXK010000328.1:2017-2296 GCA_046314095.1 Thermaurantiacus sp.
AGTTTGCCCGCCTGTTTCCGGACATTGCCGGATCAAGGCTTGCGCGCGCCCGCGCCGCCGCTGAGTCAACCGGCGCCTTCGTGATCCTGAAAGGACCAGATGCGGTGATTGCCGCGCCCGACGGTCGCGCCGCGATCAACGCGCATGCGCCTGCGTGGCTCGCGACGGCCGGCTCCGGCGACGTGCTTGCCGGGCTGGTAACCGGCCTGCTGGCGCAAGGCATGGCAGGGTTCGAGGCAGCGGCAGCCGCCTGTTGGCTGCATGGCGAACTGGGCGCAA
>JBKBXK010000329.1:0-2293 GCA_046314095.1 Thermaurantiacus sp.
TGGTGGCCTTGGCGGCCTGCCAGTCGAAGGTCGCCTGGATGCCTTGCGGCCCGGGGATCTCGATCCGCGGAACGGGCAGGTAGACGGCGTGGGCGGTGAAGGTAAAGCTGGCGTTCGTGCCGAGGCTCCAGGCGAACTCGAGCTCGCAGGGCGTGCCGTCGATGGCCTGGGTGACGAGGGCGCTATCGGCGAACCGCACCTCGATCCGGCCGGTCAGCTCCGCCATGCCCGGATCGGCGCCTTCGATCTTGCCGTCGTTGCGGATGGTCTCGATCCGGTCGAGGCCGTTGGCATAGGTGATCTCGGCCGAGACGACGTTGCCCAAGGCGGAGCCGTTCCGCTTCACCACGCCGTTGAAATGGCCGAAGCGTTGCAAGCCCAGCGCCGTCGGGGTTCCAGCCGCGGTGGTGGCGGCAATTGCCTCTCCTTGGGCGATCAGCCGGGCGGTGGCGGTCAGGAGGCCAGATCGGTTCATCTGCCACGACAACTGGTCCATCACGCAGCCCGCATACATCGCGAACCGCGGCACCTCGGGCATGGCGACTTCGATGGCCATCGAGGGCAGGGTCCAGTTGCCCGACTGGAAGGTGTGGGTCTTGGGCGTGGTGCCGGTCGTGGTCGGTGCGCCGAAGGCCGCCTTCAGCCAGAAGCCGAAGGCCTCCACGTCGATCGGCACCACCACCTCGCCATCGGCGGTGACGGCGTCCTTGATGGGGGCCAGGGGATCGCGGCCGTAGCCGAGCAGTTCGCTGTTCAGGAGCGGCTGTTCCGCGCCCAGCGTGGTGCGGGCGAAGGGCATCAGCCGATAGCCGCTGGCGGGCGGGGTGCCGTAAACCGTCTCGAACGCAAGCGCCATCTGCGCCCGCGCGCCGTGTGCGCGTGCCATGGGGGTCTCCTATGTGTGGGTGTCAGGCGAGGGGGCCGGTGGTGGAGTAGTGCAGATTGAGCGTGATCACCGCCGCCTTCAGGGCTGCTGTGCCCTCGATGAGCAGGTCGGCCGAGGCAGGGGCCTCTGCTTCGACCCAGTCACAGAGACCGCCCAGCGTCCGGTCAGTTTCCAGCGCCGCGCCGATGGCGGCGACCAGGTCGTCAAAGGCGCTCGCCCGGCCGGTACCCGCCTGGACGACGACCTCCAACTCCGCCCGGTGCTGGTAGTGGTAGCGCAGGGGCGAGAGCGTCACCTCCGGCTCGCCCGGCTGTCCGTCGCGCAGGATCATCAGCCCCGCCGCGGGGATCCGCTCCGGCAGCACTTCATCGCGCAGGACAAGGGCGGCAAGCGGCTGCAGCCGCGCGAGCAGCGCGGTGAGGACGGTTTCGCGGGTGGTGGGCATCTCTCGGTCCGGGGTTTCGGGACAGGCCCGGGTCAGTGTTCCCCGCCGCCTTTCGGCAGGGGCAGGTTCGCCAGCCGTCGCGGCAGATCAGCGCGGCTGTGCAGGAAATCGATGATGATCACCTGCTCGGAGTCCTCGATGAAGACCACGAAATGCTGACCTGCCCGCGCGAAGCGCAGGTCCTCGGCCAAGTCGGGGTCGATGAGACGGCGGTAGGTTTGGGAAAGGACCGTTCCTTCGGCGATCCCTCGACAGGTCGCGATGAGGTCGTCCTCATATGCGGCGGCCTGTCTCGGCCCGAAGGTTTCGATGGTCCAGAGCGCAATGTCGACGAGCGCAGTTTCCGCCTGCCGTGTCAGACGCCAGGTTTTCGGCATCAGGAATTGGCACGCGCGGTGGCAAAGGCCCGACGGATGGCATCCTCGCCACTTCCCTCGGCCAGATCCCCGCACCGGGCCTGTTCCAGCCCGGTGGTCAGACGGCTGCGCAACGCGCCAAGTTCCGCCTCTTCGCGTTCCAGAAGGCGCAGCCCGGCGCGCAACGCTTCGGACGCGTTCTGATACCGACCGGATGCCACCAGGCGGTCGACAAGGTCGGATTGCGTTTCGGTCAGGACGACGTTTCTGGTGGCCATGGGAGTCTCACGGAGGATCATTGGCAATATATGCCAACAAGCCTGCCATGTCGACAGGTCCCGTCATGACCAAGTTTCACCCCAACCTGCCACGATCCGCCCCGGCACGCCGTCGATGGCGCGCTCTGTATCCCGCGCCAGATCGAGCCGCTTGTGCAGCTTGACCTGGGGCACGAGGAGGAAGATCGGCACGGTGGTCAGCCCGCGGTCGGTCTTGGAGTGAGACGCCACGGCCCGGCCCTTCGAATTCAGCCGCCCCTCGGCCACCAGCAGGCTCGGGCCCCTGCGCCGGTAGACGAACCGCAGCCGCAGTCCCGTGCGACGTTCC
>JBKBXK010000330.1:0-2292 GCA_046314095.1 Thermaurantiacus sp.
CGTGTCTATTACTCGGCCTACAGCCCCATTCCTGATGCCTCCACCGCGCTGCCGCAGGAGCGTCCGCCGCTTCTGCGCGAGCACCGTCTCTACCAGGCTGACTGGATGCTGCGCTTCTATGGCTTTGCGCTCGGCGAGGTGGCCGAGGCCATGGAAGGCGGGCATCTGCCGCTTGATATCGATCCCAAGCGTGCCTGGGCGCTTGCCAACCGGCACCTGTTTCCGATCGACGTCAATCGCGCCTCGCGGGAGTTGCTCCTGCGTGTGCCGGGCCTGGGGCCGAAGGTTGTTGCCCGGATCCTCGCCGCGCGCCGGCACCGGACATTGCGGTGGGAGGATCTCACGCGGCTGGCGGCCTCTCCGCGGTCGGTGAAACCCTGGGTCACGGCGCTCGATTGGCGCCCGACCGCCCTTGTCGACCGCGCCGATCTTCGCGCGCTCGTCACAGCTCCGCGGCAGGGGGACCTGTTCGCACGTCAGGCTGCGGCCTGAGCCCCGTTGGAGCGGGTCCGGCTCTCGCATCCCGCCGATCTCGACGGGTTCCGTGCGGCAGTGCGCGGGCTCGTTATGCGCGGCGTGCCGCCGGAGGCCGTCGCATGGGAGGTGGCGGGAACGGCAGAACTGCCGCTGGGCGGTCCAGCCCCCCAGCCCCCGGTCGACGCGCTTCCGCTGAAGGTTCCGCGACGTTTTGTGGAACTGGCGGAGAAGGCGATCTGCCATGCTGATCCGGGCCGCTTCGCTCTCCTCCATGAGGCGCTCGTCCGCCTCCAGGCCAGCCGCGAAGCCCTGCAGGACCGGACGGATCCGCTCATCGACCGGCTCGAAACCATGGCCAAGACGGTCGGGCGCGACGTGCACAAGATGCGCGCCTTCGTGCGCTTCCGGGAGATCGCAGACTCAGAGGGCGCCCATTTCGTCGCGTGGTTCGAGCCCGCGCATCATATCCTGCGCCACAACTGCGGCTTCTTCATCCGCCGCTTCGCCAGCCAGCGGTGGACCATCCTGACACCAATGGAATCGGCGCATTGGGACGGGCAGGCGCTTCAGTTGCTGCCCGGCGCGACCGCCGCCGATGCTCCCCGCGGAGATCCTCTGGAGGGTCTGTGGACCACCTACTATGCCCATGTCTTCAATCCTGCGCGGCTGAAGCTGAAGGCAATGCAGGCAGAGATGCCGAAGAAATACTGGGCGAACTTGCCGGAAGCGGCACTTATCCCCGAGCTGGTCCGCGAGGCACCCGCGCGCGTCGAGGCGATGATAGCAGCCGGGCGCGCGCCCACGCTGGAGCGCCTGCGCGAGTCCGCCGCGACCTGCACGCTTTGTCCGCTGCATGCGCCTGCGACCCAGGCCGTGTTCGGCGAGGGGCCGGCGGACGCGCGGCTCATGATCGTGGGCGAACAGCCGGGAGACCAGGAGGATCGGGAGGGCCGGCCATTCGTCGGACCGGCGGGGCAGCTGCTCGATCAGTGCCTTGTGGAGGCCGGCATCGACCGTGCGCGCGCCTATGTCACCAATGCGGTGAAGCACTTCAAGTTTGAGCTTCGTGGCCGGCGGCGCATCCACCAGTCTCCCGCGGTGGCCGAAATCGAGACCTGCCGCTGGTGGCTCGATCGGGAGCTGGAGATCCTGCAGCCGCGGCTGGTGCTGATGCTCGGGGCAAGCGCGGGCCGCGCACTGCTCGGACGGCCGGTGACCGTCGGGCGGGAGCGCGGGCGGCCGATGGCGCTCGCCGACGGAACACCGGCTTTCCTCACCGTTCACCCTTCCTACCTGTTGCGTATCGAGAATCCGTCGGCGGCCGAGACGGAGCGGGCCCGTTTCCTTGCTGACCTGCGCGCAGCTCAGGCACTCGCCGAAGCAGCCTGATGGCGGGCGATGTCTGCGATTTCAGCTTCGCGCTGCGCGAGCCGCCCGGCCATCTCCGCGCGTACCAGGGCGAGAATCTCCGGCCGCGCTGTGCGGGGCGTGCCGCCCGTCGCCCTCTCGGGATCATACTCCAGGGCAAGTCGGATCGCATCCGCCATGTCCGCACCGTGCAGCCGCGCCACCACCCGGAATGCAAAGTCTATACCCGAGGTCACGCCTCCGGCCGTGATGCGGTTGCCGTCCTCCACCACCCGCTCCTCCGCGAAGGTCGCTCCGAACAGGGCAAGCTGGTGGCCAGAGGCCCAGTAGCAGCCTGCGCGACGGCCCTTGAGCAGACCGGCGGCCGCCAGGATCAGGGAGCCGGTGCAGATGCTGGTGACCAGGGTCGCGCCCGCGGCCTGCTTGCGGAGCCAGTCAAGCACCTCG
>JBKBXK010000331.1:0-1992 GCA_046314095.1 Thermaurantiacus sp.
CGCGGTTTCGGCCATGGCGAGCGCCCGCTCCACGGCCGTCCGGATCGAGGTGTCGGCGAGATCGGAGACCGAGACCTGCGCCGAACGCGCACCCCGGAACAGCCGCAAGCCCATTTCTTCGGTCTCGCTGCGGCCGATGTCCTCAAGCTTGCCCAGGCGCACGCCGATACCGGTTGCGCTTTCGGCAACCAGCACTGCATCGGCCGCCGTCGCTCCCAGCCGGAGGGCGAGGGTGATGGCATGCTCAAGGCGGTCAAGAGCGGTATTGGGCGAAATCACCGGCTCGGGTTAGAAGCCGGCCCGGCCAAGGTCCAGCGGCATCGGAAGCGGGATCGTGAGCAGAAACGCAAGGAACAGGAGCAGGCCGGCACGGGCGTTGCTGCGGAAGGCGGCGAGCACCGTCTCCGGCGCCTCCGGCCGGAAGCGGAGCACCTGCCAGCCGAGATGCGCCGCTGCCGGCGCAAGCCCCACCAGGATCAGCGGATCGGGCCGGGCCACCAGCAGGGCCGCGGCGAAACAGAGGATGGCGACGGTATAGAAGACCGCGACCGCAGGACGCACCCTGTCTCCAAGAGCACGCGCGGCCGAACGGATACCGGCCAGGGCATCGTCCTCCCGATCCTGCACGGCGTAGATGCAGTCGTAGCCCAGCGTCCAGAACACGCAGCCAATAAAGCGCCGCCGCGAGCGCGCCGAGGTTATCAAGCCGAAGCTCGCTCCAGCCCACCAGCAGCCCCCAGTTGAACACCATGCCAAGCCACGCCTGCGGCCACCAGGTGATCCGCTTCATGAACGGGTAGGCGGCGACCAGCGCCAGCGACAAGAGGGCGACAAGCTGCGCCAGCCGGGGGAGCTGGAGAAGCACAAGGAGGCCGACGAGCGACATGGCAATCACGAAGGCCCAGGCGCCGCTGACCGGGATGGCGCCTGATGCCACTGGTCGCGCGGCCGTGCGGGCGACCCTCCGGTCAAGATCCCGGTCAACGATATCATTGTAGGCGCAGCCGGCGGCGCGCATCGCAAGGCTGCCAAGCAGGAACCAGGGTAGCAGCCAGAGCGCGCCGAGCGTGCCCGTGAGCGCAAGGCCGATCGCGCAGGGCCAGAACAGCAGCCAGCTGCCGATCGGCCGGTCAAACCGGCCGAGGCGGGCCCAAGGCTGCAGGCCGGCCGGGAGATGGTCCACCCAGGTCGGAACCGCATCGGGGGTGATGTGCGCGGGCGCGGGCATGGCCCCTATTCGCCTCGTCACCGTGGCGGGCGCAAGGCCTTCAGGCAGCGATGGCGAGCGGCGCGATCTCGCCGGAAAGATACAGCTGTCGCGCTTTCACCCGGCTGAGCTTGCCCGACGAGGTGCGCGGCAGGGTGCGCGGCGGCACCAGTTCGACGACACAGCTCATGCCGGTGATGGAGCGAACCTTGGCACGAATCTCCTCGCGGATGCGCGCGCGCTCGGCGAGGTCAGTGGTGCGGCACTGCACCAGCACGGCCGGTGCCTCCTCGCCTGACGAGGTGGTTATGGAAAAGGCCGCAATGTCTCCGGCCTTGAAGCCGTCGAGCTGCTCGATCGCCCACTCGATATCCTGCGGCCAGTGGTTCTTGCCGTTGATGATGATCATGTCCTTGGCGCGGCCGACGATGAACAGATGACCTTCGACCAGATAGCCCATGTCGCCGGTATCGAGCCAGCCATCGCCGGAAAGAACGGCCCGCGTTGCCTCCTCGTCGCGGAAATAGCCCGCCATGATGCCCAGACCCTGCACGAACACCCGGCCGATCTGCCGGTCCGGCAGCAGCCGACCGTTCTCGTCGCGCACCTCGAGGCTGAGGCCCGGAAGCGCCACGCCGCAGTCGACAATCGCACGATAGCGGGTCGGCTTGTCGGCGGGCGTCACGGGCGGCTCGGCATGGCCATCGCCCGCGAGCCGGCGCTCATCGACAAGGTCGCAGACGATGCCCTGGCCCATTGGAGCGACGGTGACGGCAAGGGTCGCT
>JBKBXK010000331.1:2002-2289 GCA_046314095.1 Thermaurantiacus sp.
AAAGCCCGCAGCGGCGAACGCGTCCACAAACGCCTGGCAGACATCGGGCCGGATCATGTCGGCGCCGTTTCCGGCGAGCCGCCAGCGCGAAAGGTCGAACCGGCCGACGACATCGGTCTGTGTGGAGACCCGCCGCGCGCAGATGTCGTACCCGAACGTCGGCGAGTAGGAGAGCGACGTCCCTGGGTTGCGGCTGATGAGGGTCAGCCACGAAAGGGGCCGTCGCGCGAAATCGTCGGTCGCCATGTAGTCGACCGACATTTGCGCTGCCATCGGAGACAGGAAAC
>JBKBXK010000332.1:0-2286 GCA_046314095.1 Thermaurantiacus sp.
CATGCGCATGTGGGAGTTCTACCTCGCAGGCGCTCATTCCGCCTTCGCCAACGACGACCATGTCGTCTACCAGATCCAGCTTGCGCGGCAGCGGGACGGCGTGCCGCTGACCCGAGCCTATATCGCGGAAACCGAGCAGGCCTATCGTGCGAAGGCGGGGCGCGCGAAGGCCGGCTGAGCCGTGCTTCAGCGCGCCGTCCAACCGCCGTCGAGCGAAATCGCCGTGCCGGTCATGCTGCGTCCGAGCAGAGATAGACTGCGGTCTCGCCGACATGCGACGCCTCGATGAAGCGTTTCGACGGCTGCGAGGCGAGGATCACCTCGCGGACCACTTCATCCTCGCTCATCCCGTGCACTTTGGCCTGGTCGGCAATCTGGCCGTCAACGAGCGGCGTTTTCACGAAACCGGGGCAGATGGCGTTCACCGTGACACAGGTTTCGGCCAGTTCGAGGGCGGCCGCCTTGGTGAGGCCGAGGACACCGTGCTTCGCAGCGACGTAGGCGGATTTGAAGGGCGAGGCGACAAGCCCGTGCGCTGACGCGATGTTGATGATGCGCCCCCAGTTCCGCTCCCGCATCTTGGGAATGGCGGCCTTCATCGTATGGAAATTGCTGGAAAGATTGATGGCAAGGATGGCATCCCACTTGGCTTCCGGGAAATCCTCGATCGCTGCGACATGCTGGATCCCTGCGTTGTTCACGAGAATGTCGAGATGGCCGAAATCGGCCTGGATAGCGTGCACCCAACCGCGCGCTGCCGCCCCGTCTGCCATGTCGGCATCGAAATAGCGGGCACGCACGCCGTGCGACTTCATGGCCGCGACGGCGGGCGTTGGATCGCCGAAGCCGTTCAGGGCGACATCCGCGCCGGCAGCAGCAAGGGCTTCGGCCACGGCGAGTCCGATTCCCCCGGTGGAACCGGTGACCGCAGCGACGCGTCCTGCAAGCAGCCGGGAACCATCCATCGCCATCGACATTTCCTTTCATGAATGGTCGCTATCTGTGACATTCAGGCGACCTATAGTGGTTAATGGGTAACATTTGCGCAGTTTGCTGTGGACATCACCGTCAATGGGAGTAGCCTCACCGCCAACGATAGCAAGACGCCCAGCCTCGCGGGCGTATGGCCTCAGAGGGGGATTTCCGCGAGCCTGCTGTGCGGTGAAGCACGCACGAAAGGCAGTGGATGCTGTACGAGAGCTATGAACTCAGCCGGGGCATGCTGGCAGGGGCCAGCGCATGGGCAAGAGCCGGTTCGAACTGGTGGCTGAGTGCCGCCAATCCGCTTGCCTACACGGGGCTCGGTGAATTGGCGGCAGCTGGGCTCGACGTGTTCGCGCACGCGGCCGCGCCGCGCGGAAAGCCGGGCTTCGACCTTCCGCACACGTTGATCGATGGCGTTGAGGTTCCGGTTCTCGAAACCATTGTCGATCGTCGCCCGTTCGGACAGTTGAAGCGCTTTGTCCGGCTCGAGGCCAGTGCCGAGGATCCGCAGTTGCTGATCGTGGCCCCCATGTCGGGCCATTTCGCAACGCTGCTGCGCGGCACGGTGGAGCGTCTTCTGCCAAGCCATGATGTCTATATTACCGACTGGCGTGACGCGAAGATGGCACCCCTCGCGGAAGGTCCCTTCGATCTGAACGACTATGTCGATTATCTGGTAGATTGGCTGGATCTCATCTCGAAGTCGTCGAATGGCCGCCGGCCGAACATGCTCGCCGTCTGCCAGCCTGCGGTGCCTGCCTATGCGGCCGCGGCGCTGATGGCCGAAGGCAGGCATCCCGCCCGGCCCGTCACCCTGACCCTGATGGGAGGGCCTGTGGACACCCGTCGCGCGCCGACCGCGGTCAACATTCTCGCGAAGGAACGGCCGCTGGCCTGGTTCGAGCAGAATGTGGTCGCCCGGGTGCCCATCATGTATCCGGGCGCCGGGCGCCGCGTGTATCCGGGCTTTCTGCAGCTTGCGGGCTTCATGTCGATGAATCTCGGCAACCACATGGTGTCTCATTGGGACATGTTCCGGCATCTCGTGGCTGGCGACGGGGAATCCGCCGAAGCGACCAAGCGTTTCTACGAGGAGTATCGCTCGGTCTGTGACATGACGGCGGAGTTCTACCTGCAGACGGTTGAGCAGGTGTTCCAGCAGCACCTGCTTCCACTGGGCGAGTTCCGCCACCGTGGACACCGGGTGGACGCGGCTGCGATCACCGACATCGCGCTGATGGCGATCGAGGGAGAGCGCGACGACATTTCCGGGGTGGGCCAGACGAAGGCCGCACTCGATCT
>JBKBXK010000333.1:0-2282 GCA_046314095.1 Thermaurantiacus sp.
GGATTGGGGCGACGGGTCCTGAGTGCTCAGGCGTGGGTGCGGAACGCCGAGTCCGCCGGGAACACGTCGCGGGCGGGGACGGCGCTGAGTTCCACGCGGTTCTCGTCGCGCGGCCCGGACTTGTCGCCGGCCGCCTGGGCGCCGCGCTGGGCGGCCTTGTGCGGGATGCGCCACAGCTCGTCGACGGAATAGAAGGAGGTGCCGCGGGTGAAGCGGCCATGGCCGCGCTTGTCATCGCCTGCTCCATGCAGCGCGCATGTTCGGCATCGTCCGCCGCTGCCGCGGGGCTGGCCAGCGCGATCAGCGCGCCCAAGACGGCAGCCCGCATCATGCCGCGAGCTTGCGCAAGACGTAGGGCAGGATGCCGCCGGCGTAGAAATAGCCCCGCTCATTCTCGGTATCGATCCGGCAGAGCGTCTCGAAGGCGCCGCTGCTGCCATCCTCGCGAACGAAGTTGACCGTCACGGTCTGGCGTGGATGCAGATCGGTGAGCCCTTCGATGGTGAAGATCTCGCGCCCGGCAAGCCCAAGTGCCTCGGCGCCCTCGCCATCCCGAAACTGGAGCGGCAGCACCCCCATGCCGACGAGATTGGAGCGGTGGATACGCTCGAAGCTCTGGGCGACAACTGCACGGACTCCCAGGAGCCGCGTGCCCTTCGCCGCCCAGTCGCGCGAGGAGCCGGTGCCATATTCGCGCCCCGCGAGGATCACCAGCGGCACGCCTTCGGCGGCGTAGCGCATCGCGGCGTCATAGATCGGCAGCACCTCGCCAGACGGCAGATGGGTGGTGACCCCGCCCTCGGTGCCGGGCGCCATGCGGTTCCGGATACGGATGTTGGCGAAGGTGCCGCGCATCATCACCTCGTGATTGCCGCGCCGTGAGCCGTAGGAGTTGAACTCCGCGCGGGGCACCTGCCGCTCTGAAAGCCAGCTGCCGGCCGGGCTGTTGGCCTTGATGGCGCCTGCGGGCGAGATGTGATCGGTGGTGATACTGTCGCCAAGAAGCGCGAGCGCGCGAGCGTCCACGATGTCGCCGACTGGCTCTGGCGTCATCGTCATCCCCTCGAAGTAGGGCGGATTCTGGACATAGGTGGAGGATGGATTCCACCGATAGGTGTCGCCGCCCGTCACCTGGATGGCCTGCCAGCGGGCATCGCCCTTGAACACGTCGGCATAGCGCGCGCGGAACATCTCGGGCGTCACGGCGCCCTTCACCATGTCCGCCACCTCGGCGTTGGTCGGCCAGATATCCTTCAGATAGACTGGATTGCCGTCCGATCCGGTGCCGATCGGGGTATCGCGCATATCGGCGCGGATGGTGCCCTTCAGCGCATAGGCGACCACCAGCGGCGGCGACGCGAGATAGTTGGCCTTCACATCCGGGCTGACCCGGCCTTCGAAGTTGCGGTTTCCAGACAGGACCGAAGCGGCAACCAGGTCGGCCTCGTTGATGGTCTTCGAGATCGGCTGCGGCAGCGGCCCGGAGTTGCCGATGCAGGTCGTGCAGCCATAGCCGACGAGATTGAAGCCGATGGCATCGAGGTCGGCCTGGAGGCCAGACCGTTCCATATAGTCGGACACGACCTGCGAGCCGGGGGCGAAGCTGGTCTTGACCCAGGGGCGGGGTGCAAGGCCCTTCTCGCGCGCCTTGCGGGCGACGAGGCCGGCGGCAACCAGCACGTTCGGGTTGGAAGTGTTGGTGCACGAGGTGATGGCAGCGATCACCACGTCGCCATGACCGAGATCATGGCCTTCGCCCGCCACCTCGACGCGTTCGTCGGGCGCATCAGCCTTGCCATAGGCGCCGATGAGTTCGGCTTCGAAGCTGTCGTCCACATGCTCCAGAAGCACGCGATCCTGCGGACGGCGCGGACCGGCGAGCGAGGGCTGGACCGAGCCGAGCTCGAGCTCGAGAAGATCCGTGAACAAAGGCTCCGGCGCGGCGGCGTCGCGCCAGAGGCCCTGCGCGCGGCAATAGGCTTCCACAAGCCGCACGCGATGTTCGTCCCGACCAGTGAAGCGGAGATAGGCCAGTGTCTCGGCATCCACGGGGAAGAATCCGCAGGTTGCGCCATATTCGGGCGCCATGTTGGCGATGGTGGCGCGATCCGCGAGCGTGAGGGCGTCGAGCCCTGGCCCGCAGAACTCGACAAAGCGGCCCACCACCCCATGCGAACGAAGCATCTGGGTGACGGTGAGGACAAGGTCGGTTGCGGTCACGCCCTCGGCCAGCGCGCCGGTGAGCCGGAAGCCCACCACCTCGGGGATCAGCATGGAGAGCG
>JBKBXK010000334.1:0-2280 GCA_046314095.1 Thermaurantiacus sp.
CGAGGCTGTTGCAGCCGCCGCCACCGGCGGACAGTTCGATGAAGCTGAACAGCTCCGCCCGGCTGCCGCTGCCCGAGATCGTGCCATCGACCGCCATGGTAAGGGTGAAGGGCAGTGCTGCCGAGGTCGTGTTGGTGAACCAGATCGCGTCCCGGAAGCGGGACGAGGCGAAGCCGCTGCTGGCAAAGGGCGAGATGGCAGCAGAGCCGACCACCGCCTTCAGTTCGCCGCGGTCGAGGCTGGCCGACGCGCTGGTCTCGACCCGGCCCAGCTCGGCATCGGCCACCGTCGTCGCCCAATTCTCCGTCGCCCCCGCGGCGGACGGCCCGGCGTTCCACGCCGCCGACGCGCCGCCGACACCGAAGGCCGAGGGCGTTCCGACAGCGACGCCGTTGTTCCACCACACGTCAGCGTAGCCGCTGACGGTGAAGCCGTTCGTCGTCTGGGCGAGCCCGCGCGCTTCCGAGCGCAGCGTGGTGGGTTGATGCGCGGCGTGTGCCGCGGATGCGAGAAGGGCCGCAAGCGTTGCTGCGGCGAGCGGTCGTGCGAACATGGTCGTGGCTCCCTGCCTTTGCGATGGCCCCCTGTGGCCAACGCCCTGCAGGGTGCGGACGGGCGGCCGTTAACGCACCCCGCCATGACAGGACAGGTCGGGACAAATCGGGACAAATCCCCTCATGCCCTTCGCTGCTGACGCAATGGCGTGCGGCGTGTTAGGGTTGCGGTCGATGTCTGGAAGCGCCGGATTGCAGGCCGAAGGTGGTGCGCGCGCCCGCGACGGCGATGCGCAACGGCGCCTGCGCGGCTGGAAGGAGATCGGCCGCCATTTCGGAGTGGACGAGCGGACGGCCAAGCGGTGGGAGCAGAACCGGGGTCTGCCTGTGCACCGGGTTCCCGGCGAACCGCGTGCCTCGGTCTTTGCTTATGCAAGCGAGCTCGATGCCTGGGAGGCGCAGGGGCGGCGCGAGGCGCCGGGAGGGGCTCCAGCGCTCGTGGCGCCTTCCCCATCGCGGCAGCCAAGCCGTCCATGGCTGGTGGCCGCGCTTGCCATGCTGGGCATTGGTCTGATGGGGGCCGTCTGGCTTGGCGTGCAGGTGGCCGAAAAGCGGCGCGAGGCGGCGGCCCGCACGGCGGACGCCACACGGCTTGCCGCCGGGCAGCTGGCCGCGCTGAATGACCAGCTGGACAGTCCACCGGGTGCGGCCGAAGTCCGCGAGGCCTTGGCGCGCGAGGCGACCCGGGTGCTGGCCGAGGTCGCGGCAAGCCCCGCGCAGCCGGCCGCGCTGAAGCGCGAAGCCGCGGAAGGCTATCGGCGCCTCGCGATCCTGCGCAATTCCGTGGACCGGCCCAGCCTTCGTGACCGGGCCGGCGCTGAGGCCGCCCTGCAGGCCGCGCTCGAACTGCTTGCGAATGACCGTGGCGCGGAGGCCGCCGAGATCCGCGCGCGCGTGCAGATCGAGGCCGCCCGCCAGGCCGGCGGCGGTGGCACGCTCGACGCGGCGCAGGCGCTTCTGGATGCAGCGAGGCCGTCTGCGACAGGCGAGGGGGCAGCGCCGGAGTTGACGCAACTATGGTGGCTGGCGCGTGCCGAGGTGGCAAGCTGGGCGGGGGACCATGCCGGCGCCCGGGACGCCGCGCGGCGGGCACGGCCGGGTACTGCAGACGATCCCCAGGCCGTGCTGCGGCAGCTGAAGGCCCATGATCTGGAGGCCGAGGCGCTCTATTATCTGGGCGAGCTCAGCGAGGCGCAATCCATCTACGCCAAGGCGCTGGAGATTGCCGAGGCGGCCGCGACGCGCTGGCCTTCCGACAGCCGGATGCGCTGGGCGCTGTTGCGCCAGCAGTGGAACCTTGGCTCGACCCTTGTGACAGCAGGCAGGCCGCAAGACGCGGTGCCGCTGCTGACCGGGGCGCTCGCCGGCTGGCAGGCGCTGCAGGCAACCGATCCGAGTGACGAGGCCGTGGCGGCCTGGATACGGGCGACCCGGCTGTCGGTCGGCCAGGCGCTCGAAGCGTCTGGCCAACGGCCAGCGGCGATCCCGGTCCTGAGCGATGCGGTGGCGGAGCGGCGGGTCTGGCTGGCAGACAAGCCCGGCGATCCGGACCGTCGGCGGATGTTGATGAAGGGTCTTGCCACGCTCGGCGATGCACTGGCGTCGCTGCAACGGGTGGCCGAAGCATGCAGCCTTTATGCGGAGGCACGGACGCTCGCCGACACGATGGCCAGAGACAGGCAGCTGACAGGATTCGACCGCAGCGAAACGGTGCGCTTGCTGGCCG
>JBKBXK010000335.1:0-2276 GCA_046314095.1 Thermaurantiacus sp.
AACACCCGGGGAACCAGCTTCAGCACGCCGGGCAACGCCATCGGCTCGATGTCCAGCCGGCCCGGGACGGAGGCAGGCGTCACCGGCCGCGTTCCAGTTGGGCGAGCAGATAGGCCCCGTAACCGGACTTGCGCAGCGGCTCGGCAAGTGCCTGCAACTGCGCATCGGAGATAAAGCCACGGCGCCAGGCGATTTCCTCGGGGCACGAGATCTTGAGGCCCTGCCGCTCCTCGATGATCCGCACATAGAGGCCGGCATCGAGCAGGCTGGCATGGGTGCCTGTGTCGAGCCAGGCAAAACCGCGGCCCATCATCTCGACATGAAGGGCGCCGGCCTCGAGATAGCGGCGGTTCAGATCGGTGATCTCAAGCTCGCCCCTCGCGGAGGGTGCGAGATCGGCCGCAAGTTCCACCGCCCGCCCGTCGTAGAAGTAAAGGCCGGTTACAGCATGATTGCTTTTCGGCCTGGCCGGCTTCTCCTCGATGGTTTCGGCGCGGCCCTCGGCATCGAAGCTGACGACGCCATAGGCCTCCGGATCCTTCACCCAGTAACCGAACACGGTCGCGCCCGTGGTGCGCCTGTCGGCGCGCGCCAGAAGTTCGGGAAGGCCATGGCCATAGAAGATGTTGTCGCCCAGGATCAGGACCGATGGACGCGTCCCGACGAAATCCGCCCCGATATGATAGGCCTGTGCAAGCCCTTTCGGCTCCGGTTGCACGGCCCAGTCGATGGAAAGCCCCCACTGGCTGCCATCGCCAAGCAGCGCCTGAAAGCCGGCCTGGTCGTGCGGCGTGGTGATGACCATGATCTCTCGCACGCCGGCCAGCATCAGGACCGACAACGGATAGTAGATCATCGGCTTGTCGTAGACCGGCATCAGCTGTTTCGAGACCGGCCGGGTCAGGGGATAGAGGCGCGTGCCGCTGCCGCCCGCGAGGATGATGCCGCGCCGATCGCTGTTGCTGGTCATGCAGTCTCCATTTGCCCGGCGCCTCCTGCCGAAGGCGCGCCCACACCGCTGCAGGCGGGTGCGATGCTCAGTTGCCGGCTGGCGAGGGCTCCGGAACGGCACCGCCCGGGGGTGCGAGCTGTGTTGCGGTCTGCGGCGTGGCCGCGGCGCCGACACCCTGCGCCGTCACGTCCGCCGGAGTCGGGATTTCAGGTGGCCCCCAGCCTTCCTGGTAGACCACCTGGCCCTTGGCTGCTTCCTGCTGCCGTTCCACCTCCCGCGCGAGTGCCTGCTGGACATTCTGGTTGCGCAGGAAGTTGGTGGCGAACTGCCGGGCGCGATCGCCGGAGAACGGCACGATACGGGTCTCGGTCACCTGGTTGACCGTTATCACCGGAGCCGGCTGGCCGGGCTGCTGGTTGGCGAAAACGAACACCTCGCGGGGGTTCTTCTCGAGCACTTTCACCACCTCGGCAATGAAGGCCGGGTTGGCTCCGAGGGAGTCCAGCGAGGCGGGGAGGCGCCGATACTCGATCCGCGCATCCGACAGCACCCTCTCCACTTCGGCCATGGTCTTCGCTTGCGCAAGCGGCAGCTCATCCACATTCTCCGGCCGAACGAACTGGATCTGGTCGAGGATGAAGATCTTGCGCTGCGCGAACAGCGAGGGGTTCTCGCGGATGAAATTGTCCGCGTCGTTCATCGTCGGGTCCTCGACCTGCCTTGCCACATCGGCGGCCAGCGCCTGCACATACAGCTGCTCCGAGGTGCGCCGCTGCTGCTGCTGGAACTGCGGGGTCTGATCGAGCTTGCGGCCCTTCGCCTCGTTCATCAGCATGCGGCGGGTGATGATGTTGTTCAGCGCGATGCGCTCGGCATCCCGCCGCTCGATGTTGGGCGGCAACGGCGTTGCTGCCAGCTCGGCCTGGACCTCGAGCTGGGTGATGTCCTCGCCGTTCAGTCGGGCGACAACCTGGCCGCTTGGTGTTCCGCCGCTGCTGCCCTTGTCGCCACAGGCCGGCAGCACCACGAGAATCGCTGCCGCAGCCACCAGCAGGCCTGCCCGTGCTGCCGATCCGGCCACACCCCCGGCCACATTTTTGGCAACACCCCTTGTCATCGCGTCGTGCATCCTGTTGCTCCACTCTTCGGGCATGCCAGTCGTCTAGAAGCTTTTGCCGGCGCTGGAAATCGCCCAAACGTCCTTAATCGACCCATTGGCCCCACTCTCCGGCGCGGCGCTTCACGTGCCAGCGTCGGCCCGTCAACTTGCAGCGCAGGTCAGCGCCCGGCCCGGGCAAGTGCCGCCGACAATGCAAGCAACTGG
>JBKBXK010000336.1:0-2264 GCA_046314095.1 Thermaurantiacus sp.
TGACCGGTGACACCGTCCAGCGGTTCCAATTCGTCGCGTTGGGGGCTGCCAAGGGCTGCCAGCGCGGCGTCGGGATCCTCGTCAAACAACTCGATCCACAGATCTGTCTGGCTTTGATGGCGCACCCTGTCGATCCACAGGGTCAAGGCGCCGAATTCAAAGCCGATGCTGTCATCCAGCATTCGCGCCACCCGCAGCCCGACGCGGTCGGGGTAAAAGGCGACCATTTCGTCCCACCGGTGCAGCGGCACCTTGATCGCGATATTCTTGCCGGGTTTCATTCCGGGTCTCCTTTCAGGGCGGGTCATTTGTAGAGCCCGTCGCGCAGGTTGATGCCATGTTCCAGCCAGGCCTTCATCGCGCAGATCATGCCGGTCCAGCCCTCGCAATTGCCGAATGAGGACCGCAGCCCTGCCTCGGTCTCGGGCCAGCCATATTCGCTGATCCGCACAAGGGTGCGCCCGTCCTCCAGCGCCTGAAAGGTCATGGTGACGGTGGTCCAGGTCTTGACGGGGCCATCGGCTTCCCATTGCAGGACGATCCGTTCGTTCGTCACGACCTCTTGCACCAGAACCGGAAAGGCGCCGGGGAAGTCGTGGAAATCCCAGCTGACCTCGGCCCCGGTCGCCAGCCGCCCCCGCGCGCCGCCGGTGGTGAAATATTGTGACAGGGTGTCGGGGTTCACCACCGCCTCGAACACCTCATCGACGGGCTTTGAAATGCGCCCCGCCACGGTGAATTTCAGATCCATCGTACGATTCCCCCTTGTCTGTCTGCGATTATGTTATAAAAACATAACATGTCAACCGAAGACCGATATGACGCGCTGTTCAAGGCGCTTGGCCACCGGGCGCGCAGGCGGATGCTGGATCTGTTGAAAGACGGGCCGATGACCACCGGCGCGCTGTGCGATGCCCTGCCCGACAGCGACCGCTGCACGGTGATGCAGCACCTGAAGGTGCTGGAAAGCGCGCAGCTTGTCGTGGTCGAACGGCGCGGGCGCGAGCGCTGGAACCACCTTGACGCCCTGCCCTTCCACGACATCCAGCAGCGCTGGACCGGACCCTATGCGGCCCATGCCCTGAACATGCTGGCGCAGTTGAAACATGGTCTTGAGGGTGAGACAGCGCCGGACGCCAACATAACCGAAAAAGCAGCCGGGACCTGATTGTCTGCCGCCTTGCCCCGCGCAAAGGTTGATCAATGCAGACCTCACCGGCTAAGCTGCGGGCGAGATCCGAAGGTGTGATCATGACGGACAAGACGACCGGAACGAAACCCACCAAGGCCCCGCGCGCCAAGAAAGCACCCCAGAAAGCTGCTGATGGGGTGGCGCTTTTGTCGGGCGGCAACCCGCAGATTGCCAAAGGCTACGGGGACGCGCCGGTTCAGCAATATATCGCCGCGATGCCCGGATGGAAGCAGGGCATCGGCGCGCAGCTGGACCGGCTGATTGTCGCGGCCATTCCGGGCGTTGAAAAGGCGGTCAAATGGAACTCGCCCCTTTATGGCACCGAAAAAGGCGTGTGGTTCCTTGGGTTTCACTGCCTGACCAAATACGTCAAGGTCGCCTTTTTCCGCGGCGCGTATCTCAGCCCGCTGCCGCCCGGCACCTCGCGGCAACCAGAGGTCCGCTATCTGGATATCTACGAAACCGGCGGCCTGGATGAGGTGCAGTTCACGGATTGGGTCAAGCAGGCCAGCCTGTTGCCCGGCGAAAAGATGTAGGCGGCGACCCTGCCGCCGCCCCCTGTTCTACGCGATATCGGGGGCTGATATGTCCAGCAGCCGGGCGACCTTAGCAAAATCGTGGTTCAGCGGCCGGTCGTCCTGATATCCCGGCACCACGCTGCGGATCTGGTCGAAAAGGCGCTGCACCGATGGCCCAAGGCGCAGATCGCCGCCGGCAAGGTCCACCGCCTGCGCGGCGCAGCAGAGTTCGATCGCCAGCACCGTCCGCAGATTGTCGATCACCCGCAGCGCCTTTTCCGCCGCCGGTGTCGCATGTGGCAGCACATCCTCTTGCAGGGCCGAGGTGATGCCGCCGTCAAGGCTCGCCGGGGCGGCAAGGCGGCGGTTTTCGCCGACCAGCGCGACGGCGGTATATTGGGCGATCATAAAGCCTGACCCGACGCCGCTGTCCGCCGACAAAAAGGCGGGCAGACCGCTGACCAGCGGATTGACCAGCCGGTCGACGCGCCGTTCCGACGTGGCGCAGATCTGCGCGATCAGAACCGCAAGCTGATCCATTGCGAAGCCCATGG
>JBKBXK010000337.1:0-2263 GCA_046314095.1 Thermaurantiacus sp.
TCCAGGTGAAGTTGCCCCCCACCGTGGAATAGTCGGCATAGCGGCCAGCGACGCCGACGGAGAGCTCCTCGAAGAAGGGCCGTTCGCGCAGGAGCGGCACAAAGATCTCGCCGAACACTTCCTTCACGTCGAACTTGCCGAAGGTGTTGAACAACCGGCTCTGGCCATCGAAGTCGAGCGCCTGCAGGCCGGGTTCAATGTCACCGATGAAGGTTCCGGCCGGGCCAGCGGGCGAGCCTTCCGGAAGCAGGCCGAGCGAGAAATCATTGTAGGTGAAGCGGCTCTTCTCCTCGCGATACTCGGCACCGAACACGAAGCCGATCGGCCCGCCGGGCAGGTTGAGGAAGCTGCCGGTGTCACCGGTGAAGGCCAGCGTCGCCACGAACTGTTCGATCTTCACCCGGTTCTCGACGGGCACGGTGATGAATGCGACTGCCTCTGGCGAAACGGAAAATGCGCCGCGCATGATGTTGGCAGGGCGGCAGGTGCCGTCGCCCGGGCGGAAGGTGAAAAAGCCCGACGGAATGACCGGGAAAAACTCCGAGCCGGGGTGATTCAGGGTTGGATCGAGGTCAGACCGGCACACGATCGAGCCATCAGGCGCGCGCACGGCATCGAGCGCGGCAAACAGCCGGTCGGGGAGGACAGTGTTCTCAAACCGGATCTTCGACTTGGTCTGCCCCCAGTTGAAGCCCAGATCATAGCGGAGATTCTCGGTGATTTCACCGCGCGCCCCGCCGACGATCCGCCACGTGTCGCGATCCCGCCGGGCGATGCCAGGCCCGAGATCGAGGAAGTCCCGGCTGATGCGCAGGCCGCCGGCCTCGTCGGCATCATCCTGCAAGACAGCCGGAATCCATGGATTGTCGGGGAAGATCAGCAGGCTGTCGTAGAATGTGTTGTAATTGTTGCGGTTGGTCGTCTCGGTGCGGACATATTTGCCGTCCCAGAACAGTTCCAGGTTGGGTGAGACCTCGAACTGACCCTTCAGGTTCACATAATAGCGCTCTGAGCCGGGCAGCAGCGTGGTCTGGTCTGTTCGCTCCACGGCACCGTCGCCACCGAACTGGTTGGAGCCGGTCGAGATGATGCCATCCTGGAAGATGCGCACGCCGCCGTCGGGCGTCGTCACATAGCAGCCGCCACCGCCGAAGCCGGTCCAGCCGATGAAGCTCTCGTTGCAGTCGTTGATGCCGTTGTTGTTGATGTCGGCATTGAAGAAGTCGAAGTCGGCGCGGAAGACGAGGCCGCTGTTGGCGCTGATCGCAAACGTAGGCTGGCGGCCGATGACCCGGGTGGGCGCATTGGCCGCCCGATCGATGAGCGCCTGTTCCGCCGGCGTCGGGGCATTGCCGCCAAACACCTGGTTGAAGATTCCCGTGCCCGGCTGCGGGATCAGCGGCCCGAACGCAATCCGGGTGGTGCGCGGCCCCGGTCCGCCGACCCGGAAGAAATTGGCAAAGTTCGGCATCGTCGCCGGGTCGATATCGCCCTGCTGGAAGCGAAGCGCCGGGTTGGCGTAGGTGGTGGAGTTATTGGCGCGATTGTTGTCGCGGGTGAAGGGCCGGTCGGCCAGCAGCACCTCGGAATCGCGGGTGTAGCCAGCGGCCACGGTCACATTGCCGCGACCGCCCGCAAAGTTGCGGCCATAGAGCCCATCGATCCGGAACTGGTGCCCGTCTCCCCGAGAGGAGATGCCCGACTGCACGTCGAGCTGGAGCCCCTCGAAATCCCGCCTGAGGATATAGTTGACCACGCCGGTCACGGCATCCGCGCCATAGACGGCGGACGCGCCGCCGGTCAGCACCTCCACGCGCTCGATCAACAGTGCCGGGATGGTGGCGACATCGACCGTTGCTTCGCCCTCCACGCCCGAAACATGGCGCCGGCCGTCCACCACAACGAGCGTCCGTTCCCGGCCCAGCTGGCGCAGGTTGAGCGTGGACTGGCCGATCCCGCCGCCGCGCTCGATCGAGTCCCCGATGGACGAGGAGGATTGCAGCGCCGGGATCTGCCGCAGCACTTCCGAAGGGTCGGTCACGCCGGCTGCACGCAGCGCCTCGGAATCGACCGTGGAGACGGGCAGGGGCGCAGTCGCGTTCGGATCGCGGGCGATCCGGGTGCCGGTAACGATGATGGTATCGCCGGCGGCCGTTTCGCCTGTTGCGCCCTGCGCCGTCTGCTCTTGCGCCACGGCAGCCTGTGCCATCAGTGCAAGCAATGAAACACCAGCCCACCCGGCCGTGCGGCGTCCGAAACCCTG
>JBKBXK010000338.1:0-2251 GCA_046314095.1 Thermaurantiacus sp.
ATAGGTGCCGGTCCTGGACCGGCGGGGGGTGCCGGTTCTGGGCCGGCAGGGGGTGCCGGTATATCGGCAGGGGTAGAGGCCGTTTGAAGGG
This sequence comes from Thermaurantiacus sp., assembly GCA_046314095.1. Classification (GTDB taxonomy): domain Bacteria; phylum Pseudomonadota; class Alphaproteobacteria; order Sphingomonadales; family Sphingomonadaceae; genus Thermaurantiacus. The sequence goes on from JBKBXK010000338.1 coordinate 92, forward strand.
CTTCGTCGGCGTCCTTCACCGCCTCGACATTCGGGTGCACGGGATCGAGGATCACCCGGAACCGATGCGCCGAATCCCGCCCGCTGACCTCATCGACGACATGGCGCTCCAGATAGCCGTTCTTGACCAGCCGCTCGATCGCCTCGAACACGGTCGAGCGCGCGCAGCGCATCTCATCGGCCATCTTCACCTGGCTTCGCCGGCACCAGCCGAGATCGTCCGTGTGGCGCCCGAGCACGCACAGCACCTGAAGGTCGCGCGGCTTGAGCGCGGGATCCGTTGCCGCCCGCGCCGGAATGATGGAAAGCCTCGGTCCGGTCATGGGCGCCTCCCGCAGGCGGCGCCCGGCCAGGCAGTGCCTAGATGCGCAAGAAGCGCGGCTTCACACGTGGCAGATTTGGTGGCAGTCCCTCGAAGCCCCGTGATTTGTAGAGATGGTCGAAGCCATCCTGCATCGCCCCGGCCAGTGCAAACAGAACTGTCTTCTCGTGCTCCACGCAGACCGCCTCGACCAGCGTCGCGATGCGCAACAATCGCCTCAACAAATCGCCGGGGGGCTCGTCCACCGCCTCCGCGAACTCGATCAGGTCGAATTCGGCGACACCGCACGATCCCCAGTCGCCATGTCCATCGCAGGCCAATCGGTCGAGTATCGCATAGACGAGGCGGTCGCCCGTCTCGGTCAAGCGGTCGAACTCCAGCCGTTTTTTCATGTTCAGCCGTGCCATGGCGCCTTCCTTTTCCCGGGAGTCCGGAACCCGCAAGCATGACCGTCAGATGCGGACTCCGCAAGATCGCGCCCATCATCGCCCCGCTCCCCGTCTTTCCATGCCGACCCGCGCCAGCCACCACACCGCGTCACGGCGCCATCCCAGCAGCCGGCAGCCGCGGGCTTCCTCGACCAGCCCGCGCGCCAGGTCGCGCGAAACGCGACGCCGGCGCGCCCGCCCCTCCGGGCTGTTCCAGATCGCGTCGAATTGCGCATTGGCCGCCGCGCGGGCCCGGCAGGCGGCATCATGGGCAAACAGGTCCATCACGCCCTCCTCCCGATCTCGGCCAGCGCATGCCCGCCCCACTGGTCGGCCATCGCCGCCGCCATGCCGGGAAAGAAGCGCGAGCGTTCCTTGCCGCGATCCGCACTTGGCGGCATGCGCCACACGCGGTTCCACGCCTTCCATTCCGCGCCACCATGTTCGGGCTCCGGCTGACGATCGGTCTCGACGAGTTCCGGCAGGCCGCGCAGATACCAGCCCGTGCCCTTGTATTCTGGATGGCCGAACCAGAACGGCTGGACGATATGCGGCTTCGGCACGTCCGCCGGCAGGCGCGCCCGCGCCAGATCGTGCATTTCGGGGTTTTCGATCGCCACGCGCGGCACCGGCGCGCGCCAGCAGGCGACAAACAGATCGACCCCGTCCTCGAACTCGGCGATCATGCTTGACCAGCTGCGCCCGCGCGGCAGCTTTTTCGGCGGCGTGAAGTGGCCCGGCCCCGACAGCCATCGGCGCCCCGAACGGCACAGCCGCGTGCAGGGCGGATGCGCCACGATGAGCAGATCCCATCCGGCATCGAGGTGGTCGCGCACGTCGCCGATCAGGTGACGGTTCGAGCCATCCTCGGCGGGCAGCAGATCGCAGGACCATGCATCATGGCCGCGCGCGGCGAAGGCCCGGCGCACTGTCCCGGTGAATTCGCAGGCCACCAGAACGCGCAGGCTGGTCATCGCCCGTTCCTCCAGTTTTCGAAGTCCCGCCGGATTTCCTTCCACCGCGCCGCCGCCTGCGGGTCCGAATTGAGTTCCCGCCTGGACGTCACGCCCAGCAAGCTGCGCAGCCGTGCCGCCACCTTGTCGTCGGTCAGCGGCCGTTCCAGCCCGTGCCGCTCCTCCAGGAACACCCGGAAGGCCGGCTCGCCGCATTTTATCGCCGCCTCGACGGCGTAGTTCTTCAACCCCTCATCCGAGCCGCCTTGCGGCGGCCCACCTTCTCCCACAAGGGGCGAAGGGGGAGGCGCGGCGCCGCTGCCGTCCTCTCTCTCCCCTTGTGGGAGAGATGTCCGGCAGGACCGAGAGGGGTTTGCCTTCATCGCCCGCACCGCCCGGTCAATCAGCGCGAGCAGAAACCCCACATGCCCTTTCGCATCCGCCACGAACTGCATTTC
>JBKBXK010000339.1:0-2244 GCA_046314095.1 Thermaurantiacus sp.
GGCAATGAGAAGGTCGGGCCCGCACAGCATGGACATGGCGATCATCACGCGCTGGCGCATGCCGCCTGACAGCTCGTGCGGATACTGGCGCAGACGGCGCGCGGCCTCGGGAATACGCACCCGGTCCAGCCATTCCACGCAGCGTTTCTCGGCCGCCTCGCCCCTTAGCGAGAGATGGGCAGCCAGCACTTCCTTCATCTGGTCGCCGACCCGCATATGCGGGGTCAGGGAGGTCAGCGGATCCTGGAAGATCATTGTCATGGACTTGCCGCGCACCGTGTTCAGGTGCTTGGGCGACAGCCCAAGAATGTCCTTGCCCCGGTAGCGGATAGACCCGTCCGCCTTGCCGTTGGATGCCAGCAGGCCCATCGCGGCCAGGAAGGTCTGGCTCTTGCCGGACCCGGATTCGCCCACAACGGCCAGGCACTCGCCAGCCGCGATTTCAAGATCAATCCCGCGGACGGCATGAACCTCGCCGTCGGGGGTATCAAAGCGCACGTTCAGGCCGCGAACTTCAAGGATCGGCGCGGATGCGTCGGTCAATCCGTCCTCACTTCATTGTCTGCCGGGCGTGGAGCCCAAATCGCTGGATCAGCCTGAACGATAGCCCCTGCTTAATACTCCTTCCATTACTATGCGCACAAAGGGCTGATTCGCCTTCGCCCCCGCAGACCCGTACAAGGAAGTGGATGGCCAGCGCGCACATGTTTGAACACGCGTTCGACGCGTTGCCTGGCGCCTGCCTCCTGCTGGACGAGGCGGGCCAGATCATTGCAGTCAATGCCCGGTTCAAGTTGGAGTTTTCCGGCCAGTCGGAGCCAGGCACGCCCCTGGCCCAGCTCTATTGTGATCCGCTGGACGGGCTGACGGCGCGGTGGAAACGGCCGCGCACTGCCACCGCTGACGAAATCGTGGACACCGCGCTTCTGAGAGCTGCGGACGGCGAACCGTCCCCGGTCCGGCTGCGTGTGCGCCGGATCGAGCCGGGCGTGCGGCTTGTCACGCTCGAGCCCGTGGTCGACGCTTCGCGGCGGGAGATGGAGCTGCGTGCCGCGCGCCAGCGTGTGGCCATGGCATTCGAGGAGCACAGCGCCGGTGCCTACAGCGTGGATTTCGGCAAGCGCGAGGTGATGATATCGGGTCTGCTGGAGCGGTTTGCCGGGCCGGGCGAAGCCGACAAGCCGATCAGGCTGTCGCGCTGGCTGTCCCTGCTGCATCCGGACGATCTGGGGCGCGCGCGCGCCGTACTCAGCGGCAATCCTTCCGGCGCCGAGACGATGGTCAGCTTTCACTGCCGGATGCGGGCGCGCGAGGGCGGCTGGGTGCCGATGCGCCATGATGTGCGGGTCGTCGAACGCGATCCCGCCGGCGAACCGTTGCGGCTCACCGCACTGGTCCACGATGTCGCCAGCGACGACCGCGCCGCAGCCCTTGCCGCTATCGAGCGGCGCAAGACCGAGCTGGTGATCGAAGGGCTGGCGTTAAGCACCTGGACGTTTGATTTCGATACGCTGAAGGGCAGCATGGCCGGCCCGGTGAGTAGCGCCCTCGGCGCCGGCCGGGACACGCAGGAGCTGTCCGAGAGCGTGCTTCGCCAAAGGCTGCATCCGGACGATTCCGAGCGGATACGCGCCGCCTTCATGGGCCTGCAGTTCGGCGGCCGCTATGACGAAACCTTCCGGATGCGCGCCGAGAGCGGGCACTGGCTATGGTATCGCAGCTGGGGCGCCATGGAGGAGCCCGCCGGCGGGGGGCGGCGTTCCAAGAGGGCGTTCGGCTTCTGGCTCGAACTGCCATACGATCCGGAGCATATCGTCGGCGCGCTGGCCAATGAGGTGGCCGGGGTGCTCGACCGGGCTGGCCTCAGCAGCTGGTCCTATGACTTTGCCTCGCGGGCCGTGACGTTGTCCGGACCCGTTCTCATCGCGATAGGGCTGGACACTGATCAGGCCAAGCTGTCCACCGACGATTTCAAGGCGCGGATTTACCCGGCCGACTATGACCGCCTGCGCGCCGCATTCCGGGCCATGGCCCGTTCGGGCAGCTGCCATACCGAGTTCCGGGTGCGCACCGAAGGCGGGCACTGGATCTGGCTCAGCCTGCGCGGCGGTATCAGCGCGCAGACCCGCACCGGCAAGCCCTTGCGAGCCTCCGGCGTGTTCGCCGAGGCGACACGGCGCAAGGAGGAAGAGCGCCGCCTGGTCGACAGTGAGCGCCTGCTCTCCCATGCCGTTTCGGCCGCCA
>JBKBXK010000340.1:0-2244 GCA_046314095.1 Thermaurantiacus sp.
GCGGACCTTACGCAGCGTCTCGCGGACCTGGCCCAGGCGGTGGAGCTTGCCAATGGTGGCGGCCTCTCGGCGTCAATGGCCGTCCGTGCCCACGAGGCGCTGCTGCTGGGCGTGGTGCGCCGGAGGCTCGATCGCGGGACACCACTCGGTCCGGTCGAGGCGCCGCTTGCCCGGCAGTTTGCCCTGCGCGATCCTGAAGCGGTAACGGCGCTGCTGGCCTGGTCGCGGGCTCCGGTTGGTGTCTCCACCCTTCGTGTGCGCCTGTCCGAGATTGCCGCCGGGCCCGATTTTGCGGGCACCGAGACGGACAGCGGCACCTGGGGTGCCCAGGTGCGCGAATGGATCGCATCGCTCGTGGAGGTGCGGCGGGCGCCCGGCGAGGGTGCGGTTCGCCCGACCCTTCCAGTTGCCAAGGAGGCGCTGGCCGAACGGGATCTCGCCCGCGCCATCGCACAGATCGAGCGGGCGCCTGCTGGCCCCCGGATTGCAGCCTGGCTTGCCGATGCGCGCCGCCTCGCTGCGGCCGAGGCGGCTCTTGACCGGCTGGAGCTCCTGGTTCTGGAGGACCCGCCGGAGATGCCGGCCCAAGCCGGGCCGTCGGCCGTTGCCGACCCCTGAGCCGGCTTGCCCCTTCACATCCGCGAGGGCCTTCGCTAGCCGGCCTCGTACTTCCCTTTCTCCAGCACAAGCGGATCAGCGATGCGAATTGCAATGATTGGGTCAGGCTATGTCGGCCTCGTGTCCGGCGCCTGCTTTGCGGATTTCGGCCACGAGATTGTCTGTATTGACAAGGATGCCACCAAGATTGGGCGGCTGAACGATGGGCAGATGCCAATCTACGAGCCCGGGCTAGAGGCGCTGGTCGAAACCAATGTGCGCGCCGGGCGCCTGTCCTTCACCACCGACCTGGCGCAGGGAATGGAGGGTGCGGAGGCGGTGTTCATTGCCGTTGGCACCCCATCGCGTCGGGGTGATGGCCATGCCGACCTTTCCTACGTGCACGCCGCTGCGGCCGAGATTGCGGTAAATCTTCCGGCCGGTCGCTTCACCGTTGTTGTCACGAAGTCCACTGTCCCGGTCGGCACCGGCGACGAGGTTGAGCGAATCATTCGGGAAGCCAACCCGAAGGCAGACTTCGCGGTTGCCTCCAACCCGGAGTTCCTGCGCGAAGGTGCCGCCATCTCCGACTTCAAGCGGCCCGACCGCATCATCATTGGCGTGGAAGACAGCCGGGCCCAACAGGTGCTGGAAGAGGTTTATCGCCCGCTCTACCTCAACCAGGCGCCCATCATGGTCACTGCGCGGCGCACGGCCGAGCTGACCAAATATGCCGCCAATGCCTTCCTCGCGACAAAGATTACCTTCATCAACGAGATGGCAGACCTGTGTGAGAAGGTGGGCGCCAATGTTCAGGATGTCGCCCGCGGCATCGGGCTCGACAACCGGATCGGCGGCAAGTTTCTGCACGCCGGCCCCGGCTACGGTGGCAGCTGTTTCCCGAAGGACACGCTGGCGCTGATCAAGACGGCGCAGGATCATGACGCACCGACGCGGATCGTGGAGACGGTGGCCTCCGTCAACGACAGCCGCAAGCGTGCCATGGGCCGCAAGGTCATCCAGGCCATGGGCGGAGACGTGCGTGGGAAGACAGTTGCGGTGCTCGGTCTCACCTTCAAGCCCAACACCGACGACATGCGAGACAGCCCGGCGATCGCCATCATCCGCACCCTGCAGGACGCGGGAGCGCATGTCCGCGCCTATGATCCCGAAGGCATGGAGCAGGCGCGCCATGTTCTTGAAAATGTGGACTATACCGATGATCCCTATGCCGCGCTCGATGGTGCGGATGCCATGGCGCTCGTTACGGAGTGGGACGCGTTCCGCGCGCTGGACCTCGGCCGGGTGAAACGCCTTCTTGCGTCTCCGGTGGTGGTTGATTTGCGCAACGTCTATCGCCCGGAAGAGATGGATCGCCATGGCCTCGCATATGTCGGCATCGGGCGCTGAGGTTGCAGCCGGGTTGCGGCCGGAGTCCGGCACTCTTATAGCCGCATGCGTCGTCCGGCCCGGAGTCGTGGGTGAGTGGCTGAAACCAGCGGTTTGCTAAACCGCCGTACGGGGATACCCGTACCGAGGGTTCGAATCCCTCCGACTCCGCCAGAACTTTTTATAATACTGATTTCTCGATAGAAAACTGCCTTGGTTCGGATCCCGCTTCGCTCGGGCATGAGCGTCGAGGGTCTG
>JBKBXK010000341.1:0-2204 GCA_046314095.1 Thermaurantiacus sp.
AAGCTGATCGACTTCGGAATCGCGCGCGCCGCCGATCAGGTGACGACCGCTGTCGATGTCGCTGGGCTCGGCCGGCTGCTGAAGCGGCTGGTGCCAGAGCCGGGCGCGGAGCTTGCCGCCATCATCGGGAAGGCAACCGACCCTGATGAGGCACGCCGCTATCCCACGGCCGAGGCCTTCGCCGAGGATCTCGCGCGCTACCGAACGGGCGAGGCGGTCGCTGCCTTCGCCGGCGGGCAAGGCTATTGGCTCCGAAAATTCGTGGCGCGGCATCGTCTTGTGGTCGCCGCCTCGCTTGCCGGCGCGCTGCTGCTGGCGGGCGCATTCGGTGCCGTTCTTGCCGCCAACGCCGAGGCCCGCCGCGCGGAGGCGGAGGCCGAGGCCCGCTTCGAACAGACGCGCGGCATCGCCCGGGCCCTGCTGTTCGATGTCTATGACGAAGTCAGCAAGGTTCCCGGCGCAACCCTGGCGCGGGAAAAGCTCGCGGAAGTGGCCGTCACCTATCTCGATGCGCTTGCGGCCCTTCCCGACCCGTCGCCCGAACTGCTGGCCGAGGCGGGGCGCGGCTATGTCCGGCTTGCCGATGTGGTCGGCGGGGGGCAGCACGCATCGCTGGGCCGTTACGAGGATGCCAACGGGCTTCTGGCCCGTGCGGAGGCGCTGCTGGAACCGGCGTGGCGGGCAAACCCGCGTGACGAGGCGCTGACGCTCGCCTTCGCGCAGCTTCGCCTCCGCCAGGCGGGCCTCAACCTCTACAACAACAACGAAATCCTGCTTGCGCGCGCCCAGGCACAGGAAGCAGCCGCAGCGTCCATGCCATTTCGCCATCAGTCGGCCGACGCAGCACGCATTCACGCAGTCGCGCTCCAAGCTATCGGCGACAGCCACGGCTGGAACGATGAACCAGCCGAAAGCCGGGATGCGTTTGTCGCGGCGCTTGCCTTCATTGATTCGGTTCCCCCTCCCTTCCGGAATGATCCCGAGGTGCGCGGCGCCGAAAGCGCCATCCTGCGCCTTCTCGGAGAAGCCCTGCATATCCTGAAAGAGCGCGACGCGGCAGCCGCTGCCATGGAGCGCGCCGTCGCGCTCAATCGCGCACTTGTGGCCGAGGCGCCGGGCGACGCCCAGAACCAGCGCAAGCTTTCGATTTCCCTGTGGTACTCCGCCGTTGTCGCGCGCGGACGCGGGCGCGACGCGGAGGCACGCATCGCCATCGACGAGGCGCTCGCGGTCGCGCGCGGCATGGTCGCCAACGACCCGAATGACCGCGGCGGGCTTCAGATGGTGGCAGTTGCCGGCGAGATTGCAGCGCAGCTGGCCGCCGACGCAGGTGATGCCCGCACAAGTGCTGTCATTGCCGAAGAGGTGCTGTCGGTGCACGACCAGCTCGTGGCGCTTGCAGGCGACGCGCCGGGGGCAAGGCGCACCCGCGCGTCTGCCATGCGCACCATCGCCGGCAACCGGGATCGACTGGGGGATCGTCCGGGTGCCTGCGCGATGTGGACGCGCACCCTTGCGGAATATGAGAGCCTTGGCCGACGCGACCAGCTGACGGACTATGATCGCAACAACGGCCTTCCCGAAGGGCGGGCCTATCTCGCTGCCAACTGCTGAACGCCATCCGCGCCGCCTGTTGATGCAGCCAGTTTGCGCGTCCGCAGCGCATGGGCATGGGTGACAAAAGAGGAGAGGACAGCATGTTCAGCCACATCATGGTCGGCGCCGACGATCTCGCGGCCTCGAAGCGCTTCTATGACGCAACGCTCGGCGCACTTGGCCACGGCCCGGGCATGGCCGACGACAAGGGAAGGGTGTTCTGGCTGACGCCCGCCGGCATTTTCGCAATCAGCCTGCCCATCGACGGCAAGCCGGCCGGTTGCGGCAACGGCAGCACCATCGGCTTTGCGGCCCCGTCGCCTGAAGCTGCTGACGCGTGGCACGCGGCCGGGATTGCCAACGGGGGAACCAGCATCGAGGATCCGCCCGGCGTGCGCGAGGGCGGCATGGGCCCGCTCTACCTCGCGTATCTGCGCGATCCGGCCGGCAACAAGCTCTGCGCGCTCCATCGCATGAGCAGCTGAAAGTTGTCGCTAGTCGGCCCGCCTGACCGACAGGATCCGCACCGGCTTCTCGATCATCTGCCCCTTCATCGCGCCTTCGCCGGCAGTCGCTGAAACCGGCGCATCGAGAATTCGTTCCACCGT
>JBKBXK010000342.1:0-2202 GCA_046314095.1 Thermaurantiacus sp.
GCGCGGGCTGCGCACCGTCGACCCCGAGGAGCACCCCGGCATCGTCAAGACCGACTGCGTCGTGCTGGATTTCGGCACGTCGAGCCTGATCCACGGCACGCTAGAGCAGGATGTCGATCTCGACGGCAAGACCGAGGCTGGAGAAGCCCCGACGAAATCCTGCCCCGGCTGCGGTGCCGATATCCCTCTGGCCGCCACCGAATGCCCGCTCTGCGGTGAGGCGTTCCCGCGCGACGATCTGGATGCGGGCGAAGGCGGGGCCGCCGCGCCGCTCTCGGGCTTCATGATGACCGAGATCGACCTGCTGAAGCGGTCCAGCTTCGCGTGGGTCGATCTTTTCGGCGACGATGCGGCGCTGATGGCCAACGGGTTCAGTGCCTGTTCAACCATGCCGGCAACGGCATCGAGGCGACCTTCAACAAGAACGCGCCAGCCGACGATGCCGCCTTCGCCTTCAAGACCGGCTTCTCGGCGCGCGCCCTGATCGGGCTTCTGGGCAACGACGACTTCAGCTTCAAGGTCAGCCCGGACGGATCGGTCTACTACGACGCCATCCGGATCGACCGCGCCAGCGGCCGGGTGGAATTGCCCGAACCTATGGTCCTGCCCGGCCGCGCCACGCCGCCCGATCCGCCTCCTGCGGGCCGCATCCATCTCTACGCCCGCGACCGGGCGGGGTCGGCCTGGCTCGAGGTCATGCGTCCCTCCGGACGGCTTTTCCCGCTCCAGCCGCACTTCGGGGTGAACCGGATTGCCACTTGGGCCCCCTCGACCAGCACCACCGTCAACGCCAATGGCATGCCCCGCACCGCTGTCGGCACCACAGCGACGCCCGCACTCGCCACCACCAACCTCTCCACCTCCATGCGCCGCTGGCGGATGACCAGCGCGGCCACCGCGGACGCGGCGGCCGAGGAACGCTCGGCCGGCTGGGTCTGCTGGCGCGGCAACGCCGAAGGTCTGGGGGGCTTCACCTATGTGAACCGGCTCTCGCTCACCACGCTGCAGCCCACCGGCATGGGCTTCTTCGGGCTGATGGGCTCGACCGCCGCGCTGGCCACGACGCTCGCGCTCTCTGCCGTCGTCAACGCCATAGGCATCGGCTTCCAGCGCGGCACCCATGCCAACTGGCAGATCGTCTACAACTCCGGCTCCGGCGCGCCCACGCTGATCAATCTCGGCGCGAGCTTCCCGGTCGATGCGCCCACCAATGTCCTGACGCTCTTCCTCTACGCCGCCCCCAACGCCGCCTCGGTCTGGGTCCGCGTCGTCGAGGAAGTGTCCGGCGCCATCGCCGAGGTCGAGATCACCGCGAACCTCCCCGCCGCCACCCAGCTCCTGAGCCCCCGCAACTACATGAACACCGGCAGCACGGCGGCTGCGGTCGCCTACGATTGCTCGGGGGTGTACCTTGAGACCGATTATTGAGGGTGGCCTTCAGGATGCCGCGATCGCGCCGCTCTTGCCTCGCGAACGATGCCGTGCAGCAGGACGATCACGGTTCCGAGCGCAAGAAACGCCCCGCAATGGGGCGGCGGCAGACCCGCAAGCCTGATCGCTCCTCCGGTTCCCGCCAACAGCGCCAATGTCAGCCGCAGATCGGCGACGAACATCGGGGCAGTCTTCGCTTGCTTGCGAAGTGGATCGGCATGGCCGCATTCCGTTGCGGAATTCGCTCGGTCCGCTCCTGCGATCCTCGACGGTCTCGCGCTTGCGCCACTTCGAGACGGTCTGGGGTTGATGCCAAGCTCCCGGCTCAGCTGCGCGAGCGAAGCTTGCGATCGCTGTATCGCGGCTCCGACGGCGCGCCCTCGCCAGCGGCTCGAATCGGTGGCGCCCTGCTGGCTCGATCGTGGCGCTCCCGTGACGAACTTGTCCCATTGGGCTTCCTTCCATTCCTGCGAAAGGATCGCACCGTCAAACCGCAGGATCAAACACCCCCTTCGCCTGGACCCAGCGGACGATATCCCCGGCCGACATCGCGCCGCTCGTGCGTGCGATCTCCCGTCCGGCCCTGAAGAGGATCATGGTCGGAATGCCGCGGATGTCGTAGCGTCCGGCGATCGTCTGCTCGGTTTCGGTATCCAGCTTGCCGAGACGGACCTTCGGCTCAAGCGAACGGGCTGCGGTCTCGAACTGCGGCGCCATGATCTTGCACGGCCCGCACCAGGCAGCCCAGAAATCGACAAGGAGCGGCGTCTC
>JBKBXK010000343.1:0-2199 GCA_046314095.1 Thermaurantiacus sp.
GTTTCCAAATCCAAATCGTTGGTTGGCTCGTCGAGCACCAGAAGGTTCGATTCGCGTGCGAACTCGCGGGCAAGAAGGAGTCGCGAGCGTTCGCCGCCGGAAAAGCTTCCGACCACGGCATCGGCCACATCGGCCGTGAAAAGATATTCCTTCAGATAGCCGCGTACATGCTTGCGGGCGCCGCGCACCGTTACCCAGTCGCCGCCATCGGCCAGAATGTCTCGGACGCGTTTTTCCGGCGCGAGCAGCCGCCTCTGCTGGTCGATAGTGACGCCCGAGAGCGTCTTCGCGTGACTGATGCGGCCACTGTCCGGTGCGAGGTCGCCGGTCAGCAGCCGGATGAGGGTCGTCTTGCCCGCACCGTTCGGGCCCACGACTCCGATCCGGTCACCCCGCTGGATCCGGATCGAGAAATCCCGGATGACGGTCCTGTCGCCAAAGCTCTTGCTGACCGATTCCGCCTCGATCACCATCCGGCTCTTCGTCTCGTTGGCCTTTGCCTCAAGCTTTGCGACCCCGGGTTCTCCAAGCATTGCGCGCCGCTCGGCCCGCATGGCGTGCAGCCGCGCAAGCCGACCCTGGTTGCGCCGCCTCCGGGCGGTGACGCCGCGCGCCAGCCAGTGAAGTTCCTGCGCCAGCCTGGAGTCCAGCCTTTCCGCTGCACGCGCATCCGCCTCGCGGACTTCCTCGGCCCATGCCTCGAAGCCGCCGAAACCGATATCCTTGCGCCGAAGCCGACCGCGGTCGAGCCAGAGGCAGGCGCGGGTGAGCCGGGCAAGAAATGCGCGATCGTGGCTGATCACGAGGAACGCGCCCGGGAAACGGCCCAGCCACGCCTCCAGCCATTCGATTCCGGCGATGTCGAGATGGTTCGTCGGCTCGTCGAGCAGCAGCAGATCTGGCTCGGAGGCAAGAGCGCGGGCAATCGCCGCCCGGCGCCGTTCGCCGCCCGAGGACGTGGCTACCTCTTTGGCAAGGTCCACGCCAAGCTGGCCGGCCACCGCTTCAACGCGGTATTGCGCCGGCGCGGATGGTCCGCCGAGCGCGAAGTCACCCAGGGTCGATATGCCCGTCAGGTCTGGCTCTTGCTGCAGTGTGACGATGTTCAGCCCCGGACGCTGCGTGCGCCGCCCGGCATCCGGCGCGAGGCTCGCATCGATCAGCCGGAAGAGCGTCGTCTTGCCGGCGCCGTTGCGGCCGACGAGCGCCAGCCGATCGGATGGGCCGACAAAGAGGTCGAGGCCGTCGAACAACTGCCCGTCGCCCTGCCGCAGGCGAACATCTTCCAGCGAGAGGATCGGGGGCGACGAGGCCATGCCGCCGCGGTTGCCATGCGCGCGCGCCGACGGCAAATGCAGATGCCGTGAGCGGGGCGGGCAAACATTCAGAGCGGGTTCACGGCCCCGGGGATAGGCCCGGCGGCTTGCAAGCCATGTCAGTCTTTCGGAACATGTCCAACGCCGCGTTGCTGCCAGTGCTTGGCGGCATGCTCTTGTTTGTGCCTGCTGCGGCCGATGCACAGCGCCTGTCGCGTGGAGACATGACAACACGGCCCGTCACCGATCAGGAGCTGGCATGGGACAAGCGCCAGACCCGCGAGGTTCTCGATTTCCCTGAGCTTCTTGCTCGCGCCGAGCGTGTGGGGCAGGGGCGGTTTCTCGGCTCAGAGCCAGACATCCGGCGGGGCGTGCATCGCTTCAAGTTCATGCGCTCGAACGGGCAGGTGGTCTGGGTTGACATGGATGCGCGCACGGGCGCCGTCCGCGCCGTGCGCTGACACACGGCCGGCCGGCTTCGAAAAGGGGAAACTGGTGCGACTGCTGATTGTGGAGGATGAACCAACGCTCGCCCGCCAGCTTCGGCAGACGCTCGAGGGTGCCGGCTATGCGGTGGATAGCGCACATGATGGGGAGGAGGGCCAGTATCTCGGCGAGACCGAGAGCTATGATGCCGTCATCCTTGATCTCGGTCTGCCGGAGGTGGATGGGCTTACCGTGCTGGACCGCTGGCGCAAGGCCGGGATGAAGATGCCCGTGCTGGTGCTGACGGCGCGCGACAGCTGGTCGGACAAGGTGGCCGGGCTTGATGCGGGCGCCGACGATTATCTCGCCAAGCCGTTCCAGATGGAGGAGCTGATTGCGCGGTTGCGTGCTCTCATCCGCCGTTCTTCGGGGAATGCCTCTGCGGAAATGGTGGCCG
>JBKBXK010000344.1:0-2193 GCA_046314095.1 Thermaurantiacus sp.
AAGCGGAAGGTAGCGCATGGTCTCTCCTCAGGCGGGCTTCAAAGCCCGCCAGCGCAGGCGAACATAGTCGGCAAACCAATTGCCCTGGGCGTCCGTCAGCACCGGGTGCAACAGGCTTTCGATACGGTCGACCAGCTGTTGCCGTTCCCCTTCCGGAACACCGGCCGCATCGAGAAAGCCGGCCCGGAAGGTCTTCAGCCAGCCGCGGATGCCGCTTGCCAGTGGGGTCACCCGCTGGTGCAGGCTGGCCTCGAGGTCCGCAAAACCGGCAGCCTCGTGGCGGGTCACGAAATCCTCGGCCGTCTGGTAGACTTGGCACCCGGCGGCATCAGCGTCATGCCCCGCCTCGACAAGCGCGGCACGGATGGCGGTGCGGATCGCGGCAATGTTCAGAAAGCCGCCACATTCGCCCACATAGCGCCCACCCGGCTTCAGCGCGCGGAACACGCCTGCTGCGACGGCATCCTGATCCGGCATCCAGTGCAGCGCGGCGTTGGAAAAGACTGCGTCGAACTCCGCTTCGAAATCAAGCGCTTGGCCGTCTCCTTCGACCACTTCGAGACCGCGCGCCCGGGCCGCCGCCGCCATCGCCGGGTCCATCTCCAGGCCCACCATATCCACGCCTGCCGCGGCCAGCTCGGCCGTCAGCGTGCCATCTCCGCAGCCGAGATCGAGGATTCGCTCGCCCGGCCGCGGCGCCAGAAGCGCCACCGCAGCGCCCGACATCGCCGGAACGAAGGCTGCGTGGGCCGCATAATCCTCTGGCGACCAGCCCATCAGAGTGTCTCCAGAAAGGCCTTGTAGGCCGCTTCGTCCAGCAGCCCGTCCAGCTCCGACGGATCTGAGAGGGTCATCCGGAAGAACCAGCCATCGCCTTCAGGAGCGGTGTTGACCAGCGCCGGATCGTCGGCAAGCGCCGCGTTCGGCTCGGTGATGGCGCCGGACACGGGGGCATAGACATCGGATGCGGCCTTCACCGACTCAACCACGGCCGCTTCGCCACCCTTCACGACATCGCGGCCGGCCTCCGGAAGCTCCACGAACACAATGTCGCCCAGCTGGCCCTGCGCATAGTCCGTGATGCCGACGGTGGCCGTATCGCCATCCACCTCAATCCATTCATGATCTTTCGTAAAGAACCGGGCCATCCCTCATCTCCCTCAGCGGACGTAGTTTTTCTGGTGAAACGGCATGGGCACGACGGTGGCCGGGAGCCGCCGCCCGCGCACATCGAGTTCAAGGCGGGTGCCATCGCCAGAATGGGTTGCAGCGACATAGCCCATGGCAATCGGCGCCTCGACCGAAGGCCCGAAGCCGCCGGACGTGACGAGGCCCACCTGCGCGTCGCCGGCATGGATGGTTGCGCCTTCGCGCGCCGGCTGCCGGCCTTCCAGCCTGAGCCCGACGCGTTTGCGAGCCGGCCCATCCATCAAGGCCTTCAAGATCCGCTCGGCGCCAGGAAAGCCGCCCTCGATCTTGCGGCGCTTGGAGATTGCGAAGCCAAGCCCAGCCTCCACCGGATCGATTTCGGGCGAAAGATCATGGCCATAGAGCGGCAGCCCCGCTTCCAGCCGCAGCGAGTCGCGGGCCCCGAGCCCGATGGGCTTCACGTCCGGTTCGGCAAGCAGCGCTTCTGCGAACGCTTCGGCCTCGGCAGCGGGAACCGAAATCTCGAACCCGTCCTCACCCGTGTAGCCCGACCGGCTGATGCCGAGGCGGATGCCGCGCCACAGGAAAGGCCCGGCCGACATGAACTTCAACTCGGCAACGGCGGCGCCATCGGCTCCGGCCGGCGCCAGTCCCATGCCGTCCAGCACCGCGACGGCTGCCGGGCCCTGCAACGCAAGAAGCGCGTGGTTCGAAAGCTCCGCAAGCTCGAGGCCTTGCGGCAGCCGCGCGCGCATGTGGGCGAGATCGGCCCTTCGGGTGGCGCCATTGACCACCAGATAGAAATGGTCGCCGGCGTTGGTGACCATGAGATCGTCGAGGATGCCGCCATCGTCGGCAAGCAGCAGCGAGTAGCGCATCCGGCCCGGCTTCAAGCCAAGAAAATCCCCCGGAGCGATGCGTTCCAGCCAGTCCGCTGCGCCGTCGCCAGCAACCGTCAGCTGGCCCATGTGGCTGACATCGAACAGGCCGGCTCGAGCGCGCGTCCAGCGATGCTCCGCCACAATGCCCTCATACTGGATAGGC
>JBKBXK010000345.1:0-2191 GCA_046314095.1 Thermaurantiacus sp.
GTTCGACATCATGTATGGAATCGGCATTTCCAAGACCGGCGAGATACTCGATCTTGGCGTGAAGGCCGGTATCGTCGAAAAGTCAGGCGCCTGGTTTTCCTTCGACAGCCAGCGGATCGGCCAGGGGCGGGAGAACTCGAAGAAGTTCCTTGCGGACAATCCCGAGATCGCAAGGAGGATAGAGGATGCCGTGCGCGCGAACGCGGCCGGGGTTTCGGAAGCGCTGTTGACCGGGCCGGACGGCGAGGACGAAGCCTAGGCGGCGAGACACTAAAGGCTGCACAAGGCGGCGGGGCCGGCTAAGGAACGGGCAACCATCAGACGCCGCACAGGACCCTTTCCGTGACTCTTGCTCCCGTCATTTCCGCAACCGGCCTGTTCACGCCGGCTGAAAGCATTTCCAACGCGGAGCTGGTCGCGTCGTTCAACGCCTGGGCGGAGGCCGAGAATGCAGCCCACGCCGCCGCGATCGCGCGAGGCGAGATGCAGCCGCTTCAGCCGTCGTCAGTGGAGTTCATCGAGAAGGCAAGCGGCATCCGCGCGCGGCACGTGATTTCGAAGGCGCCGATTCTTGATCCGGCGATCATGGCACCGCGGATCCCGGAACGGCCCGATGAGGAAGTGTCGATCCTGGCAGAGATTGCGGTTGCGGCCGCGCGCGATGCGCTTGAACGGGCGGGGCGCAAGGGCGCCG
This sequence comes from Thermaurantiacus sp., assembly GCA_046314095.1. Classification (GTDB taxonomy): domain Bacteria; phylum Pseudomonadota; class Alphaproteobacteria; order Sphingomonadales; family Sphingomonadaceae; genus Thermaurantiacus. The sequence goes on from JBKBXK010000345.1 coordinate 695, forward strand.
AGGTCGACGCCGTCATCTGTGCCTGCTCGAACCTGCAGCGCCCCTATCCGGCCATCGCGATCGAGGTGCAGGATGCGCTGGGCGCTTCGGGCTTCGCTTTCGACATGAATGTCGCGTGTTCGTCTGCCACCTTTGGCATCCAGACCGGAGCGGACTTCATTCGCGCCGGCCATGCGCGGCGTGTGCTGGTGGTGAACCCCGAAATCTGTTCCGGCCACCTGAACTGGCGGGACCGGGACAGCCATTTCATTTTCGGCGATGTCGCCACTGCAATCCTGCTCGAGCCGGCGGAGGATGCCACGGGCTGCCACTGGAGCATTCTCGGCACGCGGCTGCTCACCCGCTTTTCCAACAACATCCGCAACAATTTCGGGTTTTTGAACCGCGCCAACCCCGAGACGCGCGACGCAGCCGACAAATTGTTCCGCCAGGAGGGCCGAAAGGTCTTCAAGGATGTGGTGCCCATGGTTTCGGACCTGATCCTGCGCCACCTTGACGAAGTCGGGATGACGGCCCGGGAGCTTCGCCGGCTGTGGCTGCACCAGGCCAACGCGAACATGAACCGGCTGATCGCCGAGCGGGTGCTGGGGCATGAGGCAAACGAGGACGAAAGCCCGACGGTGCTGGACAGCTACGCCAACACATCGTCTGCTGGTTCGATCATCGCCTTTCATCTGCACTCGGAGGATCTGGAGCCCGGCGAGACGGGCCTAATCTGTTCCTTCGGCGCCGGCTACTCGGCCGGCTCGGTCATCCTCCGCCGGTCTGGCTCATAGGCTTGCGAAGCCGCGGGCGCGCTGCTAGTGCGCCCGCCTCTACCGGCAGCGAGGCCTTCGTTGCGTGGCTCGGCGTGCGGTCGTGGCGGAACTGGTAGACGCGCAGCGTTGAGGTCGCTGTGGCCGAAAGGCCGTGGAAGTTCGAGTCTTCTCGACCGCACCAACTGATGTTGTTGATGTCCCCCCGCAGGCTGGCCCTGACACGGCCGGATGATGGTGTCCGGCTAAGGAGCACGCATGCCTGACATGTGTCTGAAGGGGGCGGGGGGGGGGACGCATGCGTTGTTGAGAGGCCAACACGACACATCAGCTGGGCTCCGTGCGGTTGCTTGCGAGGCTGCCGGGGGCTGGGCTGGTCTGCGGGTGTTTGACGCCTCCATCGAAGAGGTCTTCGACCTCGCCGAAATCGACCGGCGTCGCTGTTTCTGAGACGCGCGGGACGCGGCGCCGCATGGTCACGTCCCGGCAACAGCCCGATACCAGGCCATGCCGCTGCATCTTTCCCGCGTCGCCTTTGGCAGTAGATCGCTCGAAGATATCGCCCGTTTCCGCGACATGTTCGCGGTGACCATGGTGGACGGCAGGCGGGCAGGCCGGATCACCAGCCGGCGAACTCCGCGCCGGGCAGACGAGCTTCAGGGCGGGTCGCTCTACTGGATTATTGCGCACACGCTTGTCGCCCGCCAGACGATCCTCGGGGTCGAACCGCTGAACGATGCCC
>JBKBXK010000346.1:0-2181 GCA_046314095.1 Thermaurantiacus sp.
GCTGGGCATCGCGCGAGTCCTCGAGGCTTGCAAAGCCCGGGATGGTGCCGCCCGATGCGAAACGGTTTTCCAGCGCGGGAAGGTCCTTGGCCACCTCGCCAAGCGCCGCGGACGCGATCAGCAGCTTCGCTCCGGAATCCGAAACGATGTAGCCGGCCTCGTCAGCCGTCAGGCGGGTCGAGATACAGGTATAGACAAGCCCGGCCCGCTGCGCCCCCCAGCACAGCGGCAAGAAATCGATTCCATTGAGCAGGAACATGGCGATCACATCGCCGCGCCTGAGGCCGCACGCGCGGAACAGCTGCGCGGCCTGGTTCGATCGTGCCTCCAGCTCGGCGTAGCTCAGCCGTGCGCCGGAGTTCGCCATGATGACGGCTGGCTTGTCGGGCTGGCTGGCGGCATGATGAAACGGATGCATGACTCTCTCCCTTGCGCGCGTCTTAGCGGGCAGGTGCAGCAATGGGGAGTATGTCCGGGCTGCCATTCGCATGAGGTTGGGGCAGAAGCGCGCGATACATCCGCAGATCGAGCTCCGCCGCCCTCATGCGAGAACAGCCAGCACGGCCACGCGCCAAGCCCTGAACCACCCGCTCTTGCCCATTGCGCCTGCCTCCGCCACCGTATCGCATCCGTCGCACCGGAGGGGTGATCATGCACGGCATCCATCGCCGAACCTGCCACATCTGCGAGGCAAACTGCGGGATCCTCATCGAGATGGAGGCGGGCGCAGTCCGCGCGATCCGCGGCAACCCGGATGACGTGCTCTCACGCGGCCACATCTGCCCCAAGGCGACCGCGATTGCCGATCTCGAGACCGATCCGGACCGGCTGCGCCGCCCGATGCGGCGCGTGGGAGCCGAGTGGGTCGAAGCCGATTGGGACGAGGCCTTCGCCGAGATCGCCGCCCGCTATGCGGCGGTGAAGGTCGAGGGTGCCGAAGGCGCGCTCTACATCGGCAATCCCACCGCGCATGATTATGCGATCGGGATGCAGATGCGCGGCCTGAAGAAAGCGCTTGGCACCAGCAATGTCTTTTCCGCCTCAACGGTCGATCAGATCCCGCACCAGCTGGTGCAGATGTGGATGTATGGCCACAATGCGCTGTTCCCCATCCCTGACATCGATCGCGCGCACCTTTTCCTGATGATCGGCGCCAATCCGGTCGCCTCCAACGGCAGCGTCTGGACGGTGCCGGACGTGAAACGCCGCATCGCGGAACTGAAAGCGCGCGGCGGGCGCCTGATCGTTGTCGATCCGCGCCGCACGGAAACCGCCGATCTTGCAAGCGTGCACCATTTCATCCGCCCCGGCACCGACCCGGCCTTCCTGATCGGCCTGCTGCTGGCGCTGGACGAGGCAGGCCTGGTGGAGCCGGGGCGCCTCGCCCCCCTGCTCGACGATGGCTGGGCCGCCGCCTGGGATGCCATCCGCGGCTTCCGGCTGGAGGCGCTGGCCACCTGCTGCGGCGTGCCGGAAGGGACCATCCGCGCGCTTGCTGCCGAGCTTGGCGTCGGCCCGCCGGCCATCGTCTATGGCCGCATGGGCGTCTCGGTTGCCGAGTTCGGCGCGCTCAATCACTGGCTGATCCAGCTGCTCAACATCGCAACCGGCAATCTCGACCGCGAAGGCGGCCTCCTGTTCTCGCTGCCGGCCGCCGATATCGTGGCTGCAACCGGCCCGGGCAGCTACGGGCGCCATCGCTCCAGGGTCCGGGGCCTGCCCGAGGTGATGGGCGAATATCCGGTTGTAACGCTCTCCGACGAGATCGAGACACCGGGCGAGGGGCAGGTGAAGGCCCTGTTCGTGATTGCCGGAAATCCCGTCCTGTCCACGCCCGACGGCAGTCGCCTCGCTCGCGCGCTGGAGACACTGCATCTCATGGTCTCCGTCGACATGTATGTTACGGCCACCTCGGCGCACGCCCACTGGATCCTGCCGCCATCCGGCCCGCTTGCGAAGGATCACTACCCCCTGGTCCTCGGTCCGATCGCGGTACGCAACTTCGCCAAATACTCCCCGCCGCTGCGCGCGCCGGCACCGGGTGAAAAGACCGATTGGGAGATTGTCTCCGGCCTGGCGGGCGCCATCGCGACGGCGCGCGGGCTGGAGCCGCCCGCGCCTGTCCCACCGCCGCAAGCGCTCGACCGCTGGCTGCGCGCCGGCCCGTACGGGCTTTCGCTC
>JBKBXK010000347.1:0-2180 GCA_046314095.1 Thermaurantiacus sp.
GTCCTCGGAAACCCACTTCACGGTCAGCGTGCCGGGCCCGGGCACCAGGAAATCGGTTGCGCGATACTGGTCGCCGAAGGCGTGGCGGCCGACCACGATCGGGTCCGTCCAGCCGGGGATCAGCCGCGGCACGTTGGAAATCACGATCGGCTCCCGGAAGACAACGCCGCCCAGGATGTTGCGGATGGTGCCGTTCGGACTCTTCCACATCTTCTTGAGCCCGAACTCCTTCACCCGCGCCTCGTCGGGCGTGATGGTGGCGCATTTCACGCCGACGCCGTGTTCGCGGATGGCATGGGCGGCCTCCACCGTCACCCGGTCGTTGGTGCGGTCACGCTCCTCGATGCCCAAGTCATAATAGAGCAGGTCGATATCGAGATAGGGCAGGATCAGCCGCTCGCGGATCCACTGCCAGATGATCCGGGTCATCTCGTCGCCGTCGATCTCGACGACCGGCCCCTTCACCTTGATCTTCGTCATGCCAATCCCTGCCTGCTCAACAGTGCCCGGCTCTTAAGGGGCAGGCAGCAGGGCGGCAAGCGCGTCGAGGCCGTCCAGCTCGCGCACCTGTGCCTCCACCCCGTCCCCAGCGAAACCCTCGCGCACCACATGCTGAAGAAGCGCGCGGAACGGCGCCCAGTAGCCATCATCGCCCAAAAGCCACACCGGCCGCGCATGCAGGCGCAGGTTGCGCCACGACAGGATCTCGATCAGCTCGTCCAGCGTGCCAAGCCCGCCGGGAAGGGCGAGCACCGCGTCCGATTCCGCGAACATGGCGGCCTTGCGCGTGTGCAGCGAATCAACCACCCGCATGTCGGTGCAGAGCGGCTCCGCCACCTCCCAGTCCATCAGGAAGCGCGGAATCACCCCGGTCGCCCGCCCGCCGGCGCCGATGGCTGCGCGGCCGATTTCCCCCATCAGCCCCAGCGCGCCGCCGCCATAGACCAGCCGCACGCTGCGCTCGGCGAGCAGCGCGCCGACGGATCGGGCGAGGCCGGCGTGGCGCGGGTTCGCCCCCGTGCGGGAGCCGCAGAACACCAGCAGGCTGCGCACCGGTGCGGGCGCCGGCAATCCTGTCGGTGCGGGGGAATCGAGCGGGTGTGCGCGCATCGCCGTCCCTCTGCCGCCCCGGATGCCTAGCCGGCAAGAAGCATCTGCGCGCCTGCAAGCACAAGCAGCACGCCGACCGCCTGCTCGAAGCGGCGGCGTGGCAGGCGGGCGACCAGGCGGCGGGCGGCGGCCGTGCCCGCCAGCATCGCGGCGGCAAGCCCCAGCGCCAGCGGCCAGAAGCCGGGCGGGGGACCGAGCGTGCGGCTCCAGACCAGAAGCTTGGTTCCGTGCATGGCAAGCGCCGTTGCCGCCTCGCTTGCCACATAGGCCAGCGGCGGCAGCCCAAGGGTCAGGAAGATGGCAGCGCCCATCGGTCCGGCGCTGCCAACCAGCCCGGAGACGAGGCCGGTGGCCAGCCCGCCAACGGGCAGAAGCCAGCCGGTCGGCCGCGGCTGCCAGCCGGCCGCGCGGAGCGCCACAAAGCCCAGGATTGCGGCGCCGGCCGCGCGGGTGACAAGCCCGGGCGGAGCCGCCACGAAAAGGTGTGCGCCAAGGACGGCGCCCGGCACCGCCCCGGCGAGGAACCGGCTGACGTGCGCCCACGCAATCTCGCGCCGGCCAAGCGCCATGCGCGAGGCGTTGCCGGCCAGCTGGGCGATGGTCAACAGCGGCACGGCGGCTTCGGCGCCAACGGCACGCACCAGAAGCGGCAACAGCAGCAACGCGCCACCGAAGCCGGCCGAGGCCGAGACCGCGGCCGCAAGAAACGCGGCAAGGAACAGCGCCAGCAATGCGGACGGCTCGGACGGGATCATGCGGGCCTCATTCGCTGCGGCCATGCCACGACCGTGCCGGTCGTGCCACGACCCTGCGCAATAGCCGAGTGCGCCATCTTGCCCGTTGCGGGGGGCAAAGACCATGCTTACAGGGGCATCACGCCGAAGTCGCAGGATTTTCAGATGGCCACTCAGGTTGAACCGTTGCCGCCAGCCAGCGGCGGCCCGGAAGGCGAGGGCGATGTCCGCCGCCGGGACTTCATCTACATCGCCACGGGCGCGTTTGCTGCCGTTGGCGCGGTCGGGGTTCTCTGGCCGATGGTCGACCAGATGAACCCGTCGGCCGACGTGCTG
>JBKBXK010000348.1:0-2172 GCA_046314095.1 Thermaurantiacus sp.
TCGCAGCCACCCTGCTCGTGGCCGGGATGGGCGACGCCGGCGCGGCACTGCTGCTTTTGTTCATCGGCGCTGGCGTTCTGCTCCTGGTCGCAGTGTCTTTCGGTCCGCGCGGGCGCCTCTCGCTGGTCGCCGGTCTGCTCTACGCGGGCCTTGCCGGTATTGCCCTCATCTGGATGCGCGGGCTTGAGCTCGGGTTCCAGCTGATCCTCTGGACCATGGCGCTCGTCTGGGCGACCGACATCCTCGCCTATTTTGCCGGGCGCGCCATTGGGGGCCCAAAGCTGGCGCCCCGCATCAGCCCGAAAAAGACCTGGGCGGGGCTTGGGGGTGGCGTTCTCGCGGCTGCCGCGGCGTCGGCGCTCATTGGACTTGCCTTTGGCTGGTCAGCACCGATCGCCCTGTTGCTGCTTGCCGGGGCCCTCCTCGCAATCGTCGCGCAGGGCGGCGACCTCTTCGAGAGCTGGCTGAAACGGCGGCAGGGCGTGAAGGATTCCGGGCGCATCCTCCCCGGCCATGGCGGGGTGATGGACCGGGTGGACGGCCTGGTGCCGGTGGCGTTGGTCGTGGCGCTCTGGCAGGCGGCAGCCGGGGGGCCGGCATGAAGCGCATCACAATCCTGGGGGCCACTGGCTCGGTCGGCGCGTCGACCATCGATTTGCTGCTGAGGGATAGGGAGCGGTTCCAAGTTCATGCTCTGACTGCAGCCACGGACTGGCAGAAGCTGGCCATGCTTGCCCGTCAGACAGGTGCCGCGGTGGTTGTGATCGCCGATGAGGCGGCACGAGGTGACCTCGCCGATGCGCTGGCGGGAAGCGGGGTCGAAGTGCGCGCAGGTATCGGCGCCCTTGCCGAGACGGCTGCGGAGCCGGTGGATCTGCTGGTGGCCGCGATCGTCGGCGCGGCCGGGCTTGCACCCACGCTTGCAGCCGTTCGCGCCGGCACCAACGTCGCACTTGCCAACAAGGAGGCGCTGGTCTGTGCAGGTGACGTGATGACGGAGGCCGCCCGCCAGTCTGGTGCGCGGTTGCTTCCGATCGACAGCGAGCACAACGCCGTTTTCCAGGTGCTTGATGACATTGCCCGCGTGGAGCGGATCGTGCTGACCGCCAGCGGCGGGCCGTTTCGGACCGCCTCTCACGATTGCATGGCGGCCGCCTCGCCGAGCGACGCCGTTCGCCACCCGACATGGTCGATGGGGGCCAAGATCTCGGTCGATTCCGCAACGCTCATGAACAAGGGGCTGGAACTGATCGAGGCGCACCACTTGTTCGGCGTGCCGCCCGAGCGCCTCGCGGTCCTGGTTCACCCGCAAAGCCTCGTCCACGGGCTTGTCGAGTATGTCGATGGCTCGGTGCTCGCCCAGCTTGGGCCGGCCGATATGCGGGTCCCCATCGCCCATGCGCTGGCCTGGCCAGACCGGATGGAGACGCCGGTTCGCCGGCTGGATCTTGCCAGCATCGGCCGGCTCGATTTCGAGGAGCCCGACCGGGTGCGGTTTCCTGCACTGCGCCTTGCCGAGACTGCGCTGGCCGAGGGTGACTGCCGCCCATGCGTGCTCAATGCCGCCAATGAAGTGGCCGTGGCTGCCTTTCTCGATGGCCGGATCGGCTTTCTCGACATTGCTGCGGTTGTCGAGGACACGCTTCAGGCTTTGCCACGCTTTGGGCTCACCTGTCTCGATGCAGTAACCGCCGCCGACGCCAAGGCACGGGAGTCGGCGCGTTCATTTGCCGGTCATCGGACCCGCCGCTAAAGGGCGTCGATGGAAACGCTGGCGCAACCGGGCCTCGGCTTTACGCTTCTTGCCTTTGCGCTGGTCATCGGCCTCCTCGTATTTGTGCATGAATATGGCCATTATGGCGTGGCCCGACTGTTTGGCATCAAGGTGGAAACCTTTGCCGTGGGCTTCGGGAAGCCGGTGTTCGGCTGGACAGACAGAAACGGCACACGGTGGCAGCTTGGCTGGATCCCGCTCGGCGGCTACGCGAAGTTCGCAGGCGACATGAATGCGGCGAGCCAGCCGGATCCTGAGCTTTCGAACCTGCCTCCCGAAGAGCGCGCGCAGCTGTTCCAGTTCCGGCCGCTCTGGCAGCGGGCGCTGGTGGTGGCGGCCGGGCCGGGCATCAATTTTCTGTTCGCAATCCTGTTGTTCGCCGGCTTTTTCATGACCTT
>JBKBXK010000349.1:0-2167 GCA_046314095.1 Thermaurantiacus sp.
GCGCGCGCGGCGCTGGCCGGGCCACTCGACGCGCGCGGGCGCGGCGAAGTTGCTGTGCGCGCCCCGGTGTCGGGCAAGGTTCTGGCGCTTTATCACCAGTCCGAGACCGTGGTGCCCGCAGGTGAGCGGATCGTCGCGGTCGGCGATCCGGCCGGAGACCTCGAGATCGTGGCCGAGCTTCTGTCGTCGGATGCAGTGAAGGTCAGCCCCGGCCAGCCAGCCGCGATCGAGCAATGGGGCGGGCCCGTGCCGATCAATGGGCGGGTGCGCCTGGTGGAGCCCTTCGGTTTCCTGAAGATCTCGGCACTGGGGATCGAGGAGCAGCGGGTGAATGTGTGGGTGGATCTTGAGGACCCGCGCGACCTCTGGGCGCCGCTCGGCCATGGCTACCGGGTGGAGGTGCGGGTGGAGACCGACCGGGCGCGGGAGGTCGTGCGCGTGCCGGTTCCGGCATTGGTTCGCGCGGACGGCCAGTGGGCGGTGTTCGTGGCAGAAGCTGGCCGCGCACGGCTGCGCCCGCTTGTTCTCGGCCGGATGAACGAACGCCATGCGGAGGTGCGCGAGGGGCTGGAGGAAGGCGCCCGGGTGATCCTGTTTCCAGCTGAGGCGATATCCGACGGGAGCCGGATCCGGTCGACTGGATGAGGCCGCGCAACAGGTCTTGCCTCTGAGGATTGTCCGGACATATTCGGGCGCCACATGCGAAAAACGGGAGGCCCGGGGGGATGATCGAGTTCGTGGAGACCTACCAGCTGGCGATCCTGCGCTGGCTGCACATCGTCGCAATGGTCTACTGGCTGGGCGGCGAATGGGGCGTGTTCCAGACCAGCTACAAGGTGGTGAACCCGGACCTTCCGCTGGACGAGCGGCGCCGGCACATGGATACCGCCTATCGCATCGACATTCTCGCCCGTACCGGCATCATCACCCTGTTGCCGCTGGGGCTGCACATGGGCCATCTGTGGGGTATCCAGCCCTGGGGCGGCGCGTTCCTGTGGGTGGTCTGGATCCTGTGGGCCGTGCTGATGTTCGTGACCTACAGGGCTTTTTTTGCGCGTGGCACCCCTGCGTTCAGACTCTGGTCGGGCATCGAGGACTGGTCTCGCTACATCCTGATCCCGCTCCTCGTGGGTGTCGGCGTTACCTCGCTTCTCGGCTGGGGACCGTTTGCAGCCGGCACCATGCAGAAATGGTATTCGGCAAAGGTGCTGACGTTCGGACTCGCGCTTGTGATCGGAGTGGTGCTCCGCCTGGTGATGCACGAATGGCAGAAAATGTTCCCGGTGCTTGCAGCCGGACCCAACCCGGCCGTCGAGGCGCGGCTCGATGCCTCGATCGGCCGTGCGCGCGGGCTTGCCTATCTCTACTGGGTGCTGATCCTCACGACCGCCTTTCTGGGTGCGGTGAAGCCGTTTTGATGGACCTGCTTGCACCCGGCATCGGGGGGGACTAGGCGCAACGCTGCGGCAGGTTCCCGGCAACGGGATGAAAAGGGAACCCGGAGCGGAGATCGGTGCTGCGCACCGCATTCCGAGGCCGGGGCTGCCCCCGCAACTGTGATCGGCGAGCCTTCGTCCATCATGCCACTGGAAGCGCCCGGCACGCCGGGCAGGACTGGGAAGGCGGACGGCGGCAAGGACCCGAGAGCCAGGAGACCTGCCTGCCGCGGCTGATCCTTCGCGCGGGCGGGGTGTACCGGGCGGACGAGGGCGCACCCTCGCGTGACAGCATGACCGGGTCGCGCGGGGAGGCAGCCCCCGGGCAGCGCACGCCGTGCGACCCCTTTGTTGGAAGGGTCATGCCCGATGAAGATCGAACTCAGGACCGCTGTCCTCGCCCTGCTGCTTGCGGCATCCCCGGCACTCGCCGAGGCGGGCGGGGAGACGATCGTCGTGACTGCCAGCCGGACACCGACTCCGCTTGACGCGGTCGGCCAATCGATCAGCCTTGTCACCCAGGAGGACATCGGCCGCCTGCAGTCGGTGAGCGTCGTTGACGCGCTGCGGCTTGTCCCGGGGGTGACATTCGCGCGGAACGGGCCGGTGGGCAGTGTCACCTCCGTTTTCGTTCGCGGCGCCGACAGCGATCAGACAGTGACGTTGATCGACGGCGTGAAGATCAACGATCCCTCGTCGCCCGGCGGCGGATTCGACTTCGGCGCGCTGCT
>JBKBXK010000350.1:0-2164 GCA_046314095.1 Thermaurantiacus sp.
CAGCTTGTAGGCGATGATCGGCTTGCCCAGCGCATGCGCCCGTCGCGCGGCCGCCGCCAGCAGCGGCGCGTCGCGCAGCGTCTCGAGGAACATCAGCACCACCTCGGTGGCCGGGTCCTCGACCAGCATCGCGGCCACCTCGCCGGCGTGATGCTCCGCCGCGCGGTGGCAGACGCCGTCGGCTGAAGCTCAGCTGTAGGCGATCATCCGCCCGGCAACGAGCACCGCAACCCACGCGCCGAGCGATACTGCGGCCATCGCGCGCATCCCCGGCTTCACCGCGCCGAACAGCATCGGCCGGCGGAACAGGATCCGGAACAACAGCGCGTTCACCGCTGCCAGCAGGATCAGGATCAGCTTCAGCCGAAACATGTCCGAGGCTGCCATGGCGGCCGCATCGGCTGCGAACATCACTGCGCCCGAACCGGCCAGCAGCAGCACGCCCGTCGCCGCGATCGGGCTCACGGCCCGCGCCAGCGCGCGAAGGTCCAGGGCCGGCCAGGCGCCGAGCAGGCGCAGATCCAGAAGTCCGATGCCGCCCACCAGCATCACCAGCCCGAAGAGGTGCAGCACATTGGCCAGGGGATAGGCCAGCGCGCTGCGCGCTGCCCATCGTGCGAACTCCGTGCCCTCGACCGCGAGGGCGAAGCCTTCGAGGCTCAGCGCAGCTCGACCGTCTTGTCGCCGACGATCACCCGCTCGATCCGCATTTCGGTGGTGCCGTCACGGCGGGGATAGCCAACCAGCGTCACCGGCTGCCCGCGCGAGATCATCTCCTCGGTCAGGCCGCGCGCCTGCATCCGCGCCGTCGGCGCCAGCACCACGTCCCAGGTCGCGCCGCGCCACTCCACCCGGGCCATGCCGTGCGGGTTTGCCCAGCGCACGTCCTTCAGCGGTGCCTGGAATTCCAGCAGCTGATCCCGGTCGTAGCTCGACCAGCCGTGGTGCGCGAAGGCCCCGCTTCCCATCATGGAGAGTGCGGCGCTTACCGCGATATGTCCGATCCGCATGCCGTCCTCCACTTTTCATCCGCCCGGCCACGGCCTATGCCGCGGCCCATGGCAGGCCATTCCAAGTTCAAGAACATCATGTACCGCAAAGGCGCCCAGGATGCGAAGCGCTCGCGGCTGTTTTCCAAGCTGGCCCGTGAGATAACCACGGCGGCCAAGACCGGCAACTCCGATCCGGCATTCAACCCGCGGCTGCGCGCCGTCATTGCAACGGCCAAGGCCAACTCGATGCCCAAGGACAATATCGAGCGGGCGCTCAAGAAGGCGGAAGGCGCCGACGGGGAGAATTACGAGGAAATCCGCTACGAGGGCTTCGGCCCCGGCGGCGTCGCCATCATCGTCGAGGCACTGACCGACAACCGCAACCGGACTGCAACCGATGTGCGCACCGCATTCGCCAAGAATGGCGGCAATGTCGGCTCCTCCGGCTCGGTCGCGCACGGGTTCGACCGGCTCGGCCTCATCGCCTACCCGGCTGCTGCCGGCGATGCCGAGGCGGTGTTCGAGGCCGCTCTCGAGGCTGGTGCCGAGGATGTCGACAGCAGCGAGGATCTGCACGAGATCTGGACGGCGCCCGAAGCGCTTCACGAGGTCGCCCGCGCGCTGGAGGAACGGCTGGGCGAGCCGGAAGGCGCCAAGCTGGCCTGGCGGCCGAAGACCCGGGTGGAGGTGGGGGCAGAGGATGCCGCACTGCTCCTCAAGATGCTCGACGCGCTCGAGGATTCCGATGATGTCCAGGCCGTCTACGGGAATTACGAGATGGCGGACGAGGTCCTCGAAGCGCTGTGAGGCCGCAGCGATGACATCGGGCTCGTGAACCCCGGCGCCCCGCCGCGGCTGATCCTCGGGCTCGATCCGGGCCTTGCCCGCACCGGCTGGGGCCTCGTCCGCATGGAAGGCAGCCGCCTGTCGCACGTCGCCCACGGGGCGGTCGCCACCCATGCCGCAGACCCTTCGGCCGTGCGCCTGATGGTCCTCCACCGCGGGCTCGCCGAGGTTCTGGCCCGCCACACACCCACCGAGGCGGCGGTCGAGGAGGTGTTCCTCAATCGCAACCCCCAATCCTCGCTGAAGCTCGGCCAGGCCCGCGGCGTCGTCATCCTGGCTGCCGCCGAGGCCGGCCTGCCGATTTCGGAACATGCAACGCGGCTGGT
>JBKBXK010000351.1:0-2136 GCA_046314095.1 Thermaurantiacus sp.
GGCAGCTTCATACTGGGCAGCATCCAGCACGGTGCCAGCGCCGGGAATGGCGCCTTCCACGTTGTCGGCAACCGCCTTGATGGCTTCCAGCGCACGCGGGGTGCGCAGGGTGATCTCGATGGCCGGAAGGCCGCCGCGCACCAAGGCCTGTGCCATCGGAACGGCTGCCGCAGGGTCCTCGACGATGAGAACGGGGATGACCGGTGCAGCGGTCATGACAGCTTCAATGCGGGCGGTATCCTGCGGCATTCCTTGATCCTTCCGGTAGAGACGGCCTTCAGCCGCCGAAAACATGGGCGCCCGTGTCTGCCGTGCCAACGAGGGCACGGAAGGGGGCAAAGAGATCCCGGCCCGTGCCGGTCTGGTTGGCCGAAAGGTCGTAGGTGGCAAGCGGGCGGGCGTTGAACTCCGCCGCATCCACCAGCACTTCCAGCGTTCCCTTGACGGCATCGACACGGATCACATCGCCGTCCTGAATACGGGCGATGGGGCCACCGTCGCAAGCCTCGGGCGTTACGTGAATGGCGGCAGGCACCTTGCCGGAGGCGCCCGACATGCGGCCATCGGTGACCAGCGCCACCTTCAGGCCCTTGTCCTGCAGGATGCCGAGGGCGGGCGTCAGCTTGTGCAGCTCGGGCATGCCGCAGGCCTTCGGGCCCTGGAAGCGTACCACGGCGACCACATCGCCGGTCAGTTCGCCGCGCTTGAAGGCAGCCTGCAGGTCATCCTGCGAGTTGAAGACGCGTGCGGGGGCCTCGATGATGTGACGCTCCGGACCCACGGCGGAAATCTTGATGACGGCGCGGCCCATGTTGCCGTCCAGCACCTTCAGCCCGCCGTTGGGCTGGAAGGCCTTCGGCATCGGCGCCAGCACCTTTTCATCGCCCGAAACGGCGGGGGCCGGGTCGCGGCGGACGGTGCCTTCCTCATTGAGCTTGGCCTCGACCGTGTAGCCATCAAGGCCAGTGCCGTTGACGGTGCGCACGTCCTTGTGCAGCAGCCCGGCGGACAGAAGCTCGCGGATGAGGAAGCCCATGCCGCCGGCGGCCTGGAAGTGGTTCACGTCGGCCTTGCCGTTCGGATAGACACGGGCGAGCAGCGGCACCGCGTCGGACAGGTCGGAAATGTCGTTCCAGGTCAGCTTGATGCCGGCCGCATTGGCCATGGCGACAAGGTGCATGGTGTGGTTGGTGGAGCCGCCCGTGGCATGCAGGCCGGCGACGCCATTGACGATGGCGCGTTCATCCAGCACCTCGCCGATGGGGGTGTATTCGTTGCCAAGGGCGGTGATCGCCAGCGCCCGCTTGGCCGCTTCGCGGGTCAGCGCTTCACGCAGCGGCGTGCCCGGATTGATGAAGGAGGCGCCCGGCATGTGCAGGCCCATGATCTCCATCAGCATCTGGTTGGAGTTGGCGGTGCCGTAGAAGGTGCAGGTGCCGGGGCCGTGATAGGACTTTGATTCCGACTCGAGCAGTTCCGCCCGGCCCACCTTGCCCTCGGCATAGAGCTGGCGCGTCTTGGCCTTCTCGTCATTGGTGATGCCCGAGGTCATCGGCCCGGCGGGGATGAAGATTGCAGGCAGATGCCCGAAGGAGAGGGCGCCGATGACGAGGCCGGGAACGATCTTGTCGCAGATGCCGAGATAGACGGCAGCATCGAACATGGCATGGGACAGGCCAATGGCCGTGGACATGGCGATGACGTCGCGGGAGAACAGCGACAGTTCCATGCCCGACTGGCCTTGCGTCACGCCATCGCACATGGCCGGAACACCGCCTGCCACCTGCGCCACGGCACCGGCCTCACGCGCCGCCTGACGGATCAGGTCCGGAAAGGTCTCGTAGGGCTGATGGGCCGACAGCATGTCGTTATAGGCGGTGATAATGCCGAGGTTCGGCACCACGTCGCCGGCAAGGGCGGCCTTGTCGGAGACGGTGCAGGCCGCAAAGCCGTGGGCGAGGTTGCCGCAGGCCAGAGCGGAGCGGCGCGGCCTTTTCTCGCCATCGGCCCGGATACGGTCCAGATAGCGGGAACGGCTGTCGTGGCTGCGCTTGACGATACGCTCGGTCACCTCTGCGATGCGGGCATGCACGGTCATGGAACTTTCTCTCCCTCAGTTCCGGGGCGGGAAGGGCG
>JBKBXK010000352.1:0-2103 GCA_046314095.1 Thermaurantiacus sp.
CGGACATGTTGGGGATGATGACGCCCACCGAAAGCCCGAGGAACCGGTAGATCTGGCCCATCCATTCGGCATCGCGGCGGGCGAGATAATCATTGACGGTGACGACATGGACGCCCTTGCCCGTGAGCGCGTTCAGATAGACGGGCAGGGTTGCAACGAGCGTCTTGCCCTCGCCCGTCTTCATCTCCGCGATCTCGCCCCGGTGGAGCGTGATGCCGCCGATCATCTGCACATCGAAGTGGCGCATCCCGAGCGTGCGCCGCGACGCCTCGCGGACGGTTGCAAAGGCTTCGGGGAGGATGGAATCGAGCTTCACGCCCTCGGCCAGCGCCTCGCGGAAGACGCGCGTCTGGTCGGCGAGCTCGGCATCCGTCATCGCCTCATACTTGGGTTCCAGCGCGTTCACCTGCCGGACGACGGTGCCCATCGACTTGACGTACCGATCGTTCGACGAGCCGAAGAGGGTCTTTGCGACCTTGTTCAATCCGAGCATCGAGGGCCTTCGCGCATGAAAACGGGCGGCGCCGAAACGGGCCGCACCAACATGCCAGACATAGGAAGGGGGCCGCGAGGCGTCAACGCGGGGCGCATCCGGAATGACGGGGGACCGGCGAGCCCGAGGGGCCGGAACGGCTCGAAGCGGCTTGCCGGAACATGTGCCGGCGCTACACGGCAGCCATGACCGTCTCGCCGCTCGCCCGCCCGTTTCCGGACACATCAGCCGTGGCCGGTGTTCGCATTGGCTGCGCGCGCGCCGGCTACAAGGACTGGGCGCGGGATGACGTGACGCTGATTGCCTTTTCGGAAGGCACGGCCGTTGCCGGCCTCACCACCCGCTCGAAATGCCCCTCGCCCGAGGTGGAGCTGTGCCGCCTGCGCCTGCCGGGCGGCCGGGCGCGGGCGCTGGTGGTGAATGCGGGCAATTCCAACGCGTTCACGGGCGCTGCCGGGCGAGCGGCGGCCGAGGCGCAATCGGCCGAGGTGGCGCGGCTGCTCGGCTGCACGACCGACCGGGTGTTTCCGGCCTCGACCGGGGTCATCGGCGTGCCGCTGCCCTTGGACAAGGCGGTGGCCGGCGTGGCGGCGGCGCATGGCGCACTCGGCACCGCCAGCTTCGCGCAAACAGCGCGCGCGATCATGACGACCGACACTTTCCCCAAGGGCGCGGCGGCCGAAGCGATGCTTGGGGAAACGCGGGTGCGGGTTGCGGGCATCGTGAAGGGCTCGGGCATGATCGCGCCCGACCTTGCGGCTTCGGGTGCGACGATGCTCGCCTTCCTGTTCACCGATGCAGCAGTCGCCCCTGCCTTCCTGCGCGAGGTGCTGGAGGCTGCGAACCGGCGGAGCTTCGCCTGCACCACGGTGGATGGGGATACCTCGACGTCTGACACGCTCCTCGCCTTTGCAACCGGCGCGGCCGGGAATGCGGTGGTGGACGGCTGGGAAAGCCCCGGCGCCGATGCGTTCGCCGCGGCCATCGAGGATGTGTGCCGCGCGCTTGCGCTGCTGGTGGTGCGCGACGGCGAAGGGGCGCAGAAGCTGATCGAGGTGCGGGTTTCGGGCGCGGTTTCCGATGCGAGCGCGCACCGCGTCGCCATGAGCATCGCCAACTCGCCGCTGGTGAAGACGGCGGTGGCCGGCGGCGACGCGAACTGGGGCCGGGTGGTGATGGCAGTCGGCAAGGCCGGGGAGCCGGCGGAGCGGGACCTGCTCTCGATCCGCTTCGGCGGAGTGGAAGTGGCGGCGCATGGCGCGGTGGTGCCCGGATACAGCGAGGCGCCGGTTGCCGCGCACCTGGCAGGCGCGGAGGTGGACATCGCGGTGGACCTGGGGCTGGGCGAGGGCCGCGCGACCGTCTGGACCTGCGACCTCACCCACGGCTATATTTCCATCAACGCCGACT
The DNA here is from genome assembly GCA_046314095.1 of Thermaurantiacus sp. GTDB lineage: Bacteria > Pseudomonadota > Alphaproteobacteria > Sphingomonadales > Sphingomonadaceae > Thermaurantiacus. Next base: position 1,904 of record JBKBXK010000352.1, read on the forward strand.
ATCGAAGCTGATGCGAAGCGACCGAGGCGGACGGCGGGCACGGCTGTTTCGGGGTGGATTGCGGAACCGGAAACCACGAGACGCCGGCGTTCGGCCCGGCATTGCCGCGAGGCGGCAAGGCGCGTCCTTTCCGGTCGTTCAACCTCGTCTTTCAGTCCGCCGTAAGCGGTCGTGCGGCGACGGCGGGCGCAGTATCGCGT
>JBKBXK010000353.1:0-2082 GCA_046314095.1 Thermaurantiacus sp.
CCGGGCTGCCGGAGGCAAGATTGTCCTGTTCCATGGGGCGGGTGATCCGGTGTTCTCGATCCGCGACACGGACACTTGGTTCGAAAAACTCTCGGCCAATGCAGGCGCGGAGTTGGACGGCTTCATCCGCTACTACCGGATTGCCGGCATGCCCCACGGCGCCAGCGGCCCCACGGCAGACGGTTTCGACTTTTTCGCCTCCCTGACGGACTGGGTGGAAAAGGGCGAAGCCCCCGGTGCGGTGATTGCCTCCGTGACGGACGGCAACAAGGAGGGCATTGCGGCGCTGGGCAAGGTAACGCGCAAGCTCTGCCCGCATCCGCAGGTGGCCCGCTACACCGGCAGCGATCCGGCTTTGGCGGAGAGCTTCACCTGTCAGTGAGACCCCGCAATACCAAGGCTTTCGATGCTGACGCATCACGCCTTGAAGATGCTCAAGCGCCGCACGGGCTTAGCCAAGAAAAATGCCCCGGAAGCGGTCTTCCGGGGCAGGTGGCGTCTGACCTCAGGGGATCTGAGGCGGGGAGAAGAGGGTGGCAGTGCCGATGGCCTGCTTGATGCGGGGGATGGAGGCTGGCGCCATGCTGAGCTCGCGCACGCCGGCGTCGAGGAAGGTCTGAAGCAGGCCCGCATCGGAGGCTGCCTCGCCGCAGATGCCGCACCAGATGCCATGGGCTTGTGCCGCTTCCGCCACCATGCGGATGGCGCGCAGAACGGCCGGATGGTTCGTCTGGCAGAGACTGGCGACGGACGGGTTCATCCGGTCGGCGGCCATGACATATTGGGTGAGGTCATTGGTGCCGATGGAGAAGAAGGCCGTCACTGCCGCCAGATCATGAGCGATGAGCGCGGCGGCCGGCGTTTCCACCATGGTGCCGAGCTCAAAGCTGCCGAAAGTCTTGCCCTCTGCCGTCAGCTGGGCTTCGCACGCGGTGATGAGGTCGCGGGTACGGGCGATTTCCGCCGGATCGCTGACCATGGGCAGCATCACCTTGAGATCGCCGTAAGGGGCCGCCCGCAGCAGCGCCCGCAGCTGCACCTTGAACAGACCCGGATTGGCGAGGCACAGCCGGATGCCGCGCAGGCCAAGGAAGGGGTTTTCCTCCTGCGGCACCGAAATGCCGCGCGCCGGCTTGTCGCCGCCGATGTCGAGGGTGCGGATCACCACCGGATGGCCGGGGAAAGCCTCCAGCACGGTCCGGTAGGTGATGAACTGCTCTTCCTCATCCGGCAGGGCGGTGCGCCCCAGGAACAGGAACTCGGTACGCATCAGGCCGACGCCCATGGCGCCGTGCTCCTTGGCCAGCTCAATGTCCTTCACCGAGCCGATATTGGCGGCCACGATCACCGGCGTGCCATCGCGCGTGACGGGGGAAACATCCCGCAGCGTGGAGAGCCGCTCTGCCTCGGCGCGAGCTTCTGCGCAGCGTGCCTTGAAGGTCTCCGCGACATCAGATGAGGGATCCGGGTAGACCAGCCCTGACGTGCCATCGAGCGCAACCGTACGTGCTGCGGCAAGCTTGCCTTGCCGGTCGGCCACACCGAAGACGGCAGGAATGCCGCAAGCCTTGGCCAGGATGGCGGCATGGCTGGTGGCCGAGCCGTTGCGACAGACGAGGCCGCCGGTGCGGCGCAGGTCCGCCGCGCCGATCTCCAGAGCGGTCAGGTCTTCGGCCACGATGACCGCCCCTTCCGGGCAATCAGCAAGGGACACAGGTTTCAGGCCGTTGACGGCAAGTGCCAGCAGCCGGGCCACCGCATCCATGTCTTCGGCGCGGGCACGGGCGTAAGGATCGGCAAGGGCGGCCAGCGCCGCTGCCGTCTCGCGCCCTGCGGTCAGAATGGCGGTGACGGCCGGCTGGCCGGCAGCAACATGGACGGCAATCGCTGCGGCCCAGTCTGCGTCTTCGGCAAGGCTGGCGATGGCGGTCAGAATATCGCGGGCCTGCGGCGACGCGGCACGGGCCGCATCGTCATGGATCTGCTGGAGCAGCCGGACGCGGGCGCCCTCAATTTTCTCCAGTTCTGCGCTGCGGGCTTCCGGCGGGGTGGGGCCGGCCGGGGCCTCCAGCGCGGGCTGGA
>JBKBXK010000354.1:0-2081 GCA_046314095.1 Thermaurantiacus sp.
AGCGGCCCGCGAGCGCTGTCATCATCCTGTCGGATCATTTGCCAGCGCATATGGTGCGGGCCCTGATGAAAATCGAGGCCAGCGATATTCTCCCCAGTTCCGCCGCTGTAGAAGACATTGCCGCCGCCTTAAGCCGTCTCGCCGAGACGCGGAGCGTGAAACCGGACGAGCGCGCGACGTCACTCTGCTGGGCGTTTCGCGGCGCCGTCGGCGGCGCCGGAGTCTCAACCATTGCCATCGAGAGCGCCTTCGCGCTTGCCCGCGTCCTCGGGCCCGGCAAGGTCTGCCTCGTGGATCTGAACCTCGCAGATGGCATGACGGCGTCCTTCCTTGAGGCAGTGCCCAAGCTCGATCTGAAGGCCCTCTCCGCCGCGCCGGAGCGTCTTGACAGCCGGCTCCTCGCGGCCTGGTGCTGGCAGCATGAAGACGGCATCTCGATCATCGCCTCGCCGCGAGATCCGGACGCGGACCTCCTGGCGACCGAGGCGGCCATCCTGCAGCTGCTCGAAGTCACCTGCAGCGCCTTTCAGGTCGTGATTGTGGACATGCCGCGCCATATGATGCCCTGGAGCAAGGCGGTGCTTGCAGCGGCGGATCAGTCCATCATCGTCAGTGAGCTGACCGTGCCCAGCCTGCACGCTGCTGCTGATATGTGCCGGGATGTGGACATCCTGCGCGGGGATCGCAGCAAGGCACGGCTGGTCCTCAACCGCATGTTTCCCAAGAAAAAGTTCAAGGCCGGTTTCGCCGTCGACAAGGCTGAAAAGGCTATCGACCGGGTCATTGATGTCACCGTCACATCCGACTGGGACGCCGCACGAACGGCCGTCAATCTCGGCAAGCCGATTGCCGATGTGAAGCCCAAGAGCCCTTTGGTGGCCGACATTGACGGACTGGTCCTGAAATTCATCCCGGCCGAGATGATTGCAGAAACCGCCGCGTCTGCCGGACGGAAGAGAGTGCGCCGATGAGCCGTTTCAGTTTTTCGGGTGCCGCGTCCCAGGCCGCTGCGCCGTCCCCGGTCACCGACATTCAAACCGCCCAGCTGCAACCCGGCGGGTCCAAACCCGCGAGCGCCGCATTCGATCTGCTCGACGCCAAACTCAGGGTCCATGCAAAACTGATCGATGAACTCGATCTGTCCGCACTCGAAAAGCTGGACGATGAAACGATGCGCCGCCGGGTGCGCGGGATCATCAGCGAGATCATCCGCAAGGACGAGATGGCGCTTTCGGCCGCGGAGGAGATGTCCTTCGCCGATGCTGTGATGGATGAGATGACGGGTCTCGGCCCGATCGAACCTCTGCTCAAGGACGATTCCATCGCGGACATACTGATCAATGGCTGCAACCAGGTTTACATCGAGCGGGGCGGGAAGCTGCAGCTCGCGCCGGTGCGTTTCGCAGACAATGACCACCTCCTGCGCATCGTCCAGCGGATCGTCGCCGCTGTTGGCCGGCGGGTGGACGAGAGCCAACCCTTGGTCGATGCGCGCCTGCTGGATGGCAGCCGGGTGAACGCCGCTGTTGCGCCGATTGCCATTGATGGCCCGCTTGTCTCGATCCGGAAATTCTCCAAGGCGCCGCTGACCATGGACAAGCTGGTGCAGTTCGGCGCCATTCCGGGGCCGGTTGCCAATTTCATTCTTGGCGCTGTGAATTGCCGCGCCTCGACGGTGATTTCGGGCGGCACGGGCTCAGGCAAGACAACCTTGTTGAACGCGCTGTCTGCCGCCATCAGCCCGGATGAACGTCTGATCACCATTGAGGACGCGGCCGAACTTCAGCTGCAACAACCCCATGTCGCGCGGATGGAAACGCGTCCACCGAACATCGAAGGCAAGGGCGAGATCCGTCAGCGCGAGCTCGTCAAGAATGCCCTCCGTATGCGGCCGGACCGGGTCATTCTCGGCGAGGTGCGGTCCGAGGAAGCGTTCGACATGCTGCAGGCGATGAATACCGGCCATGAAGGCTCGATGGCCACCATCCATGCCAACAATCCGCGCGATGCGCTCACCCGCCTTGAACAGATGGTGATGATGGGCGGGATGAAGATTTCCGAAGAGGCGATCCGCGGACAGA
>JBKBXK010000355.1:0-2070 GCA_046314095.1 Thermaurantiacus sp.
GGTGATAGGGATGTGCCATCGCCGCCCCCTCAGAAGTCGTGAGTGTAGAGTTCGGACGAGGTGAAGCGCTCGTTGAACTCGAGATGGATGCAGCGAGCCGCGGCGTCGAAGGAGAACTCGCCCCAGGCGCCGTCGTTGTTCTCCCAGCCGCCATGGGTGTCGGAGAGGAAGTCATAGGCCAGCTGCTCGACGACATCTTCCAGCGAGAGCTGCCGTATCTCGACCTCGGGGTCGTCCCAGGTCAGCGCGGCATAGGCGATCTCGGTCGCGGGGAAATCGACCGCAGTCTCGCCAGACCAAGCGCCGATGCTTTCGATCTGGCCGCTGTCCCCGGCCCCGTCAAAGGTCACGGTGACATGGGTGATACCGGCGGCCGCAAGACCATCGAAGAGGCGGTCCTTGTTGCCGGGGCGCAGCGCGTCAATGCGGGCCGCGCGCGCGGCATGGGCTGCGAAGATCTGGCCCATGTCGACGGTCGAGGGTGCCAATGGCGGCGCGAGGGAGGGTTCAGTCAGGGTCATCAGGTGTCTCCGGTAAGGGAAAGGGATCGGAGCCGGGCCGGGCGATCTCTCTCCCCCGGACAAGCTCCAAATCCCCCCTGCCCTTCTCTGTCTCTCGGGCCTCACGCAGCGACCTGCAGCGACCTGGCGGCGAAGGCGCGCCAGAGCGGGTCGACGAGCCGCCCATCCAGAAGATCGGCGCGGTGGCGCAGCCGCTGCGCAAGATCGGGTTCACCCCAGGTCGCCGCGCGGCCCGCCTGCGCGCGCAGCTGGCTCGCCTCGGTCACCACGCCCCGCGCTTCTGTGGCGCTCATCACCGGGTGACACCATGCGACGGCGCAGTCGCTGGCGGCCCCGGCCAGCACGAGGCGCTCGTCGCGGTCGAAGATCGCCAGAAGCTGGGGCGCGGTGTTCGTGGCTATCCCCTCGGCATGGTCGATCGCGCCCAGCATGGCATCGGCCAGCGTCGCGAAGCGCGCGAGAACCAAGGGTGCGGCCCGGCCCGACATCAGATCCGCAGGCGTGCGGCGCGACAGGGTCAGGGCAAAGGGGTGGTCGGGATCGGCATCGCCCACAGCGAAAACCGGCGAGAAGCCTCGCGGGCCGGTGGTCGGTTGGATGGACAGGGACAAGTCGAGCCTAGGGAAATCTCCGACGGCGCAGGAAGCCTCTCTCCCCGCCTCATCCGTCAAAGACCGAACCGCCGCCCTCTTCCTCGAAGGGGCGACGGATAACCGAAGCCTACGTCAGCAATGCGGACAAAGCTGTCGTCTCTAAACATGCCGTGCTAAGGTTTCCTCAGTCGGAGCTTGTCGAAGGCGCAGAAATGGCAGCATCACTCGGGCGATTGGTGATCTACACGAGCAGGATCGATCAGATGGCGGACTTTTACGCCAAGCACTTCGGCTTCTCGGTGTTTCGAGCTGACCACGACCGCGTGGTCGAGCTGAGGGCGCAAACCACGAGTATGGTACTGCTTTTGCATCCGGCAGCGGCAAATCAGAAAGAAGGGCAGGTTTTGGTAAAGCTCGTGTTCGACGTTGAGGACGTATTGGCCTTTTGCGAAACTGCCAAGGCTAACGGACTTGATTTTGGCAAGATCCACAAAGCTGATAGGTATGAATTTGCCAACGCCAAAGATCCGTCCAAGAACTCAATTCAGGTATCGAGCCGCGCATTTCGGCAATGACGGTTTGGGCTCTCATCGCGACGATTTCAGTGGGGCGCCAGCCAGGCGCCCCACCCTGCCTCAGCCGACCCGGTCGAGCAGCTTCTTGGCGCGCCCTTCCATATCGAGGCGGGCGTCCTGCTGAGTCTTGTCGCGCGCAAGCCGCGTGATGCCCTGCACGAAGTCGAAGATGCTCTCGGGCGGGCGGCCCTCTTCCATCAGCACTTTCTCGATGATCTTGGCGGACTCGGGCCTAGAGAAGCCGCGCTTGCGCAGGAAATCATCCCGGTCCTCATCCGTCCGCGCCACGATCTGCTGCCGCGCCGCCTTGATGCCGTTCACGAAGCTCTGCGGCGAGGAATTGGCGAACCGCGTCAGCGCGGGTGCCGCCTCATGGGCAAA
>JBKBXK010000356.1:0-2047 GCA_046314095.1 Thermaurantiacus sp.
TCGCGTCTTTATCGCTCGCAAGCCTATCAGCAGAGAGAGGGCTGACAAGCGGCGGAAAGCCTGTCGGCTGCTGCGCTGCGGCAAAAGGTGGCGAAATGTGGCCGTTCGGTGACAGCTGCGGCCCGCGCACCCGGCGGGTTCCCGGGCGCGCCGGCTGCCGCCGCCGTCAGGGCAGCGGATAGGGCGGCGGCGAAATGTCGCCAAGGGCCTTCTTCAGCGCCTTCACCCAGCTGTCTCCCAGGTCGTGATAATAGGGATCGGCCTCGTCGATGCGGTTGATGGTGGCCATGGACAGGCCCGGGCGCATCAGCAGCATGTCGATCGGCAGGCCCACGGAAAGGTTCGATCGCATGGTCGAGTTCATCGACAGGAGGCCGATCTTGATCGCGTCGGCAAGCGGTGTCCGATAGCTGAGCATCCGGTCGAGGATCGGCTTGCCATATTTCAGCTCGCCGATCTGGAAATAGGGCGTGTCCATTCCGCACTCGATGCAGTTGCCCTCGCCATAAACGAGGAACAGCCGCGGGGCGGCGCCATCGATCGAGCCGCCGACGAGAAAGGTGGCGTCGAGCTGGATTCCGGCGGACTGGGCGATGCTGCTCTCGATCTCCTTGCGCGACTTTGCCAGCGCGTCGCCGACGATCTGCGCCACGCGAAACATGGTGGGCGCCGTTTCCACGAACTCCCGCTCGCCGGTCAGCGGCATTTCCACGCCTTCGTGCAACTTGTTGATGGTCGCCTGGGTGGTGGAAAGGGAGCCGGCGGACGCGATCGCGATGATGCGCTTGCCCTCCTCGCCGAACACGCGGAGCTTCCGATAGACGGAGATATTGTCGATGCCGGCGTTGGTCCGCGTGTCGGCCAGCATCGCCAGCCCCTCTTTCACCAACATGCCGATGCAATAGGTCATGCTGCCTTTCCCCCTTGAGAGTTCGTCACGCTTATCCCTGCCCCTGCCATTGTTCCCCGGCGAGATGCCCTTCCACGGCCTGCCGGCCATGCACCTTCACTTCCAGGCTCTCGGTGCCGCCGCCGCGCCGCGCACCGCGCACCGGCGCCGCATCGAGCGCATCAAGGCCAACCGCGACCCGGACATGCCCTTCGCCGGCGGAAATGCCGTGCGTGGGATCGAAGGTGACCCAACCCAGATGCGGCACCCAAAGTTCCGCCCAAGCATGGGCGGCCTCCTGCTCGGGCTGCTCGCAGGCGGCATAATGCCCCTGCACATAGCGGCTGGCGTGACCGAGGTGGCGGGCGGCTGCAAGAAAGATCTGGGTGAGATCCTGACAGACGCCCCGGCCCAGAGCGAAGGCCGAGGCTGCGTCGGTCGCGGGCTCGGTCGCAGCGACATCGAAGGTGATCCGCTCGTGGATCGCCAGCATCAGCCGGTGGCCCTCGGCCAGCGGAGTATCCGCCCGGCAGCCCTCGGCAAAAGTGCGAATGGCGCCATCGGCGCGCGTGAGGTCGGTCGCGCGCCGGTAAACGCCAAGCGGCAGACGCTCGTCGGTCTGGCCGATGACGCCGGAGGTCTCGAAGGTGGTGACATCGCCCGAGACATGGATGGTCAGCGATTCCAGCGGCCGCTCGGCATAGAACATGTGGATGATGTTGCCGTGGCTGTCGGAGGATTCGATGAGACGTCCGTCGGCATCGAAATCGATGTGCCAGGCGCGGATCTGCTGGCTTTCCAGTGGCCGCGGCGAAAGCCGGATCCGCTGCACGATCCCGGATGCCGGGCGCTCGTAATGGTAGCTGGTCAGATGGTCGATCAGGATGCGCATGGCCCGGGCCTCGCCTTCAGAACAGGAACTGCTCGGCGATGGCATCGCCAAGCCGGTTGTTGTCGACGATGAAGCCGGTGAGGAATTCGTGGAGACCGCCCTGGAACAGCGTGTCGATGCTGCACCCCGAAAGACGCCGGAAGGTGGCGGCGGCGTGCCGGTTCGCCGGGCCGCGGCGGCCCTGGTCGATTGCCAGCTGGTCGAGCTGGAACACCATGTCCTGATAGCAGGTGGCGAGCGAGCGCGGCATCGAGCGGTTGAGAATC
>JBKBXK010000357.1:0-2024 GCA_046314095.1 Thermaurantiacus sp.
CAAGCTGGGAGGCAAGATCGAGTGCCTGCAACACCTCAATCTGTATCTCCGGATCGAGCGAGGCCGCCATCTGGGTCCGATTGTCCTTGTCGCGATCCGCATAGATGGCCGCCTCGATAAGGCCGCCGCCGAGCCAGCCGGTCGTCATCGCACTGAAGCGTTCGGCGGGCCAGACATGGATCTCGCATGGCGTCCCGGAGGCAGACTCGGCCACCGCCGGCTGGGGCGGGGCTGGATCCTCAGCCTCCTGCGCCGGAGCTGGTCCGGCGAATGCAAGGCACAAGGCAGCGGCGAGGACTGGCAGCAAACGGCTCATGACGGTGCTTTCGGCTGTGGGAGCGGGAGGGTGCCGGCGGCCGGTCTGCGCCGGCCCTTCCGGTCTGGCGCGATGGCGGCGAGGGTCGCTACCTGCCGGAGATTCGCAAGATAAGCCGCCACGAGTTCCGCGTCGGCAGCGGCGAGGTCGTCTCCGGGCTTGGGCGGGAAGCGGATGAGCGCCGTCTCTCCCCATGTCGTGTAGCTTGCCACGATTTGCCCGTCGGGGCGGAACTGGCGGATTGTGATCAGGGATTTGAGCGAACGGCCGGCGAGTGGCGCGCGGTCGTAGAAGATCCGGGCCACGATCAGCTCGACATGGCATTCGGTTTCAACTGCGGCGAGGGGCGCACGTCCGGTTATCGCAGATACGCGCGGTGGTTGGTCGACGTGAATGACGAGCTGCGCACCGCCAAGTCCGAGCAGATCAGCAAGACCGATTTCGGCAAGCAAGGCCCGCTGGCTATCGACGGCGAGGACGTCGGGCCTCGCCACGCCACCCCTCGCAGGGTCGAACGCCTGGTTGACCGTGTGGTTCCAAAGGTCGCCCTGAGTGACCGCATCGATCGGCCCGGCAGGCCAGACATGAAGCGCGCATGCAGCAGAGTCGGCGATGCTGCCGGCGACGAACGGCGCCTGTGCCGCTACCGGGATCGCCCATCCAATGACAAGGGCGGTTACGGTTGCGGATGTCATGCGGCGTGCCACGTCAGCGGCCCTAGGGCGATGACGGGACCGCCGCAATCGGATTTCGAGGGTGCGCCTGTTTCCAGCCCCTTCCAAAAAGGGGTGGGAAGCCCGTCGGGCTCATGTTCCCAGGAAACGAACCGAGTGGCTTTGGCAAGCCAAGCGCAAGGCGGCCTAGCCGACGATTTCTTCCGGCCGGAAAAAGAACGCGATCTCGGCCGCGGCGTTTTCCTCGGAGTCCGATCCATGCACGCTGTTCGCCTCGATCGATTCAGCGAGTTCGCGGCGGATGGTGCCGGGCTCGGCATTGGCGGGGTTGGTCGCGCCCATCACTCGGCGGTTCAGAGCGACGGCATCCTCGCCTTCCAAAACTTGCACCACGACCGGCCCCGAGGTCATGAACGCCACGAGATCGTTGAAGAAGGGCCGCTCGCGGTGGACGGCATAGAAACCCTCGGCCTGTTCCCGCGTCATGCGGATGCGCTTGGCAGCAACCACACGCAGCCCCGCCTCCTCCAGCATCGACGTCACCTTTCCGGTGATGTTGCGGCGGGTCGCGTCGGGCTTGATGATCGAGAAGGTCCGGGTCACGGCCATGGGGCTTCCTGTGCGCTGGTGTTGGAAAGTTGCGCGGGCGTCTAGACGAGGATGCTGCGGCGCACAACGGGCCCCGCAAACAGCCGGCTGGGGTGCCACACGCCCTGTAAGCCGGGTTCTGTCCCCAATCGGGGGGCGACCATTCCTCTCGGGCGCATGTTGCCATGCGCCTCCAGCAGCCAACCCGCACGCCGGCCGGATCATGCCGTGCCCGCGCGATGCGGGCGTGCGTGCCTATTCGGCCTTGCTCCCGGTGGGGTTTGCCATGCCGCCCCCGTTGCCGGGGGCGCGGTGCGCTCTTGCCGCACCCGTTCGCCCTTGCCGGAAGCCCTCATACCTTACGCAAGGGCCGGTCCGGCGGTATGCTTTCTGTGGCACTTTCCCTGGGGTCACCCCCGGCGGGCGTTACCCGCCACCGTCGATCC
>JBKBXK010000358.1:0-2012 GCA_046314095.1 Thermaurantiacus sp.
TATAACCGGCTTACGTCGAGCCTCGCGGCAGTATTGGCTCATGCCGGCAAAGTGCTGATGCGCATTTGCAGCGCATCGCGGATGGCGCGGTAGGCATCCAGGCGCATCTCGCGGCTGCCCTCGATGGCGGCCGGATCGGCCAGATGCCAGTGTTCCACCCGCGCGCCGCTTGCGTGTGCGAATGCTTCCGCAGCGCCATGTGCCTCCGGCGCGAGGCAGACGATTAGCGTGTCCGGTCCGGCGGAGACGGCTTCAAGTCCTCTCGGCTCGAAGCCGCCCAGATCGGCGCCCGCCTCGCGCATCACCGCGATCATGAAGCCATCGGCGACACTGGCCGGTTCGATACCGCAGGACTGGACACGCGCCTGCGGGCCAAACCGGGCGCGCCACAGCGCCTCGGCCATGGGTGAACGCACCGAATTGCGGCCACAGACAAACACCACGTCCGCGCCGCTCACGCGCTCCTCCGGTGCAGGGCACAAATCAGTGTGAAGAGACGCCTTGCGGTGTCGAAATCGACATCGATCTTGCCTTCCAGCCGCTCCCTGAGCAGCGAGGAACCCTCGTTATGGACACCCCTGCGGCCCATATCGACGGCCTCGATATGGGAGAGGGAGGCATCGCGCACTGCCTCGTAATAGCTCTCGCAGATGAGGAAATAGTCTTTCAGGATACGGCGTAGCGGCCCGAGCGAGAACACGAACAGGCGCACCGGCGCGCCGTCCTCGGCGCTGACATCGAACACCAGGCGCTGTTCCTCGATGGCCAGACGCAGGCGGTAAGGGCCGCCGGGGCCATCCTCGGGGCGGAAACGGTTGGATTCCAGCAGGTCGGCAATCGCCACCCGGCGCTCATGCTCGACATTCTCTTCCGCCTTGCCGATGCTGGCGGCATCCAGCTCGATGGCGATCAGCCGGTCTTCAGGAGCGTGTTCGCTCATGGCACATCCCCGATATCATGGTCCGGCCTGCCTGCAGCCTTCCAGGGCGCGGAGACATCGGCCAGCACCAGATCGACGCACTCGACCTCGAGTTTGAGCGCACCGCCACCGGCAAAGGTGAAGACCAGCGTGCCGGAGGGGTCTTCCTCCCTGCCCGACGGTTCAAAGGTCAGCGACAGGAGCGAGACAAAGGCATCGGGCGCGCCCTTGCGCAGGTTCTGGGCCTTAACCGATGTGACCGAGCCGATCTGCAGGCCGGAGCGGATGCGCTCAGCCCTGCCGGACGCGTTCTCCCAGCGGTAGCGGGTGAAGACTGCGGTGAAGCGCCGGGCGCGGGCCTCGAAGGTGAGGTCGCCCATGCGGGCAATCGCGTCCTGGAGCGCAGCCGAGACCGGCGCGACATCCCCTTCGTCCTGCCCGATGAGGCGTAATGGCTTCGTGCTCATGCCTCTTCCTTTTCCCGGCGGATATCGGCCCCGCAAGCTGACAGCTTTTCCTCAAGCCGTTCAAAGCCGCGGTCAAGGTGATAAACGCGCGAGACAATGGTTTCGCCTTCTGCCGCCAGTCCGGCAATCACCAGCGAGACCGAGGCGCGCAAATCGGTGGCCATGACGGGCGCGCCTTTGAGCGGCGCCGGTCCGCGCACCACCGCCTCATTGCCGCGCACATCGATGCGCGCGCCGAGCCGCGTCAGCTCCGGCGCATGCATGAAGCGGTTTTCAAAGATTGTCTCGCGGATCACCGACGCACCGTCGGCCAGGCACATCAGCGCCATGAACTGGGCCTGCAGATCGGTCGGGAAACCCGGATAGGGCGCAGTCTGCATGTCGACGGCCTTCAAGGGGCCGTTGCGCACGATGCGCACCGAGGTTTCACCCTCCTCTACTGTCACCCCTGCCTCGCGCAGATCGGCCCATAGCGCCTTGTTGTGCGCCGGGACCATGCCGGTGAGGGTGACATCGCCGCCCGCGGCCGCAGCGGCCATCGCATAGGTGCCGGTCTCGATCCGGTCGGCGACGACCGGCCAGACGGCGCCGTTCAGCGTGGCCACGCCCTCAATCGTGATGGTGCC
>JBKBXK010000359.1:0-2009 GCA_046314095.1 Thermaurantiacus sp.
GAAGGCATGGATCGTCTCGATCCGCAATCCGCCCGGCGTTTCCAAAGCGCGGGCGAAGAGGGCGCGCGCCTTGCGCAGGTCTTCGGCATCATAAGTCGCTGGTCCGCGCCCTTCCAGCTTGCCAAGGGCTGCGCGCAGGCTGTCATCTTCCATGACTGCCCAACTGCCAAGTGTCTGGAACAGGCGTGTCAGCATCTCGTTGGCGGCCGCACGGGTGTAGGTGATGCAAAGGATCGAGTCCGGCGCCGCCCCAGGCCGACCGTCCGGACGCCGCAACAGCAGCCGAGCAACCCGGTCGATCAGAACCTTCGTCTTGCCGCTGCCGGCATTCGCCGTCGCATATGCGGAGCAGGACGGGTCCGCCGCATCCGCCTGCGCCTTGATGGCGGCCGCATAAGCCGTCTGGAAGTCGGTGAGCTCACTCATCGCCGCCCTCCCCGCTCGCCGCATCGCGGTTCCACTCCGCCCGCCGGGCAAGCAGATTGTAGCCATAGTCATATTTCACAAACTGCACCCTTGGCGCCGAGGCGAACACCGCCTGTGGCTGCCGATACGCTTCGATCAGCTTCAAAAGACCGGCCTCCGCCTCCACGATGAAGTCTCCCACCGCCTTCGGGCTGCGCGACCCCTCACCGATCCGCCGCGACGAGGGCCGTCCGCGCACGGAAACATATTCCAAAGCCTCCACCGGCGTCGCCGGAAGTTTCTTGAACCCGCCGCGCATGGCGATGATCGCCTGAAGCGGCATCTGCTGGTCAAACCCGGAATTGATCGCCTTGTCCGAAGGCGGCGCGCCGGTCTTGTAATCCACGATCACAACGCCGCCGCTTGTGGTTCGCTCGATCCGGTCGGCCTCGGCGCTGAGCTGGAACGGATGACCCGCGATCTCGAAGACCGTGACGCCCTCCACCTCCTTCAGGATTTTCCCGGCAATATCGCGCCCCGAACGCCAGCCGAGATACCACGCAACCACCTGTTCCCAGATCGCCTGACGGCCGAGCCATGCCGCCTCCGGCTCGCCCTCGCTCGCGAGCAGCGCCCGTATGAGCGCCAGCAATCCTTCAGCCGTCTGATCTTCCGTCTTCAGGTCCTCGAACTTCTCCAGGGCCAGGTGGATGGCCGTGCCGCGAAGATTGGCGGCCAGCGGCGCGTTGATGACATCCACTTCCGACAGCCCCAGAACACTGCCTGCCCAGAGCGAATAGGGATCGCGCTGCAGCCGGTCGACCCGCGTGACCGACAGCCGCGCCGGCCAGTGCTCCGGCGTTCGGCGGCTGGGGCGCGGTTCGGCGCTGAAGCCTTGCGGCAGGCTCCCAACGCCGCGCCCATGCAGTGCCTGCACCCAGCCCATCAGCGCGCCAGCATCTCCCTCCATCACGACCGGTGTGCGCTCGGCAAACGCCGCGGTGGCGAGCGTCCGCAGCCGCCAGACCCAGCGCGAGGCCACCGCCGGGCTGTCATCCCGCCGCGCCGCATGCAGCATGTAGACATCCGGCGCCGAAGCAAGCTGCGAAAAATCATGCGCCGAAAGGCCCATCCGCTCTTCCGGATCGTTCAGCCCCACGGCGTCGCGAAACCGGCCCGGCAGAAACGCATCCGGCGGCGGGCGCTGCGGCCAGACATCCTCGTTGAGCCCTGCCAGGATCAACCGATCCGCAGACTGAAGACGCGCCTCGAGCGGGCCCCAGATCGCAAGGCGCGGATGCTCCGGGCGGCCACTCTGGACGCTCTGGTTCGCTGCTTCGGCATCGACAAGGTCTGCAAAGGCCTGCGGCGTCATCGGCCCGAGGACCGGCCCGAGGTCTGCGAGGTGTTGAAGCAGTCTCGACGCACCGGCCCCATCCTCCCCCGCCCAGGGCATCGGCGTTTCGCTGATGCGTCCGGCGAGGTCCGCAACCCGCTCGGCAGCAATCTCAGCAAAGACCGGATCACCGCCAGAAAAATCCGCACTCGCCGCATCCAGCAGAGCCTTGAGGCGTCGAACCTGCAGCGCGCAGTAAACCTGGTCC
>JBKBXK010000360.1:0-1997 GCA_046314095.1 Thermaurantiacus sp.
CGCGCGGCGAGCTGCGCCCCATCTGCAAGGATCACTCGCTCGCCCGCGGTGATGTCCACCCGGCCGCCGGCGCTGCCTGAGGCGTCGAGCGTGCCGGAAACATGGACATCCTGGCCCGCGACCAGCCGGATTCGGCCACCCGAAAGGTCCGCCGCGGTTGCCCGGACGACGCCGGATGTATCGGCGGCAAGCGCATAGACATTGCCGGACACGGCACGCAGCTCGGCCGCGGCTGCCTCGATCCGGCCCGAAGTGGAGACATCGCCCGCCGCACCCGACACATGCTCGATGTGGATGCGCGAATCGCCAGCAGCCTCGCGAAGAACCACGCGCCCGGCCGCGAGCAGCGCCGCGTGCCCACCGGCCGAGATACCTCCGCTGTTCTCCACCATTGCGCCGATGAGAACCGTGTCGCCGCCCGTGGCGATGCTGCCGGCGTTCGCAACCCGCCCGCCTGCGCCCTCGGCGACAAGGCTGCCGCCGGCCATGAACGGTTCCACCCCGATCATGCGGGTGGAGGCGACGAAATCTCCCCCGGTCGTCACCTGCCCCGAAGGCCCGACGATGACGCCCGCCGGATTGACGAGCCACACGCTTCCCGTGGCGGCCAGACGGCCCATGATCGAGGACGGGTCACCGGAGAGCACGCGGTTGAGCGTGGCGCCCGCGCCATTGTTGACCTGCACCAAACCACCGGCGCCGATCGAGAAGCGCTGCCAATCGATGACGGCCCGCGCGCTCACCTGGTCGACGATGAGTGTGCCACCCGCAGCCGGGCCGATGGAGGCAACGCCGGCAACCACTGCACCGCCCGACGGCAGGACCGGGTCGGCCCCGGCCGGCGAAGTGGCCAGTGCCACGGCGATTGCAAATGCCGATACGCCCCCCCTGCGAACCGCAACCCGTGGTGCAAACCCTGCCCGACCCATCATCCCGCCCCGAAAATCCTAATATCTTAACCCTTTGGCAATGCTAGCATTTCGTAACGGGAAATAACAGATGGAAAGTTGCTTTTTGCGCCTCACACCCGCAGTTGCTAGGCGCGTCAGCAATGAGCAGCGACCACAAGCCGCGCCGACCGCAACCGGTGCGCGGCATGCAGGATCTGATTGGCGACGAGGCCGCCGCGTTCGACCAGGTGGTGGACCGGTTTCGCGACGTCGCGCGCCGGTTCGGCTTTCGCCCGGTGCAGGTGCCGGTTGTCGAGCACACCGATGTCTTTGCCCGTTCGCTCGGCGAAACCACCGATGTCGTCGCCAAGGAAATGTATAGTTTCGCGGATCGGGGCGGCGCTTCGCTCACACTTCGCCCCGAGTTCACGGCCGGGATCTGCCGTGCCTATGTCTCGGAAGGCTGGCAGCGCTTCGGCATGCTGAAGCTGGTCACGCACGGCCCGCTGTTCCGGTATGAGCGGCCGCAGAAAGGCCGGTACCGCCAGTTCCACCAGGTTGATGCCGAGGTGATCGGGAGCGCCAGCCCGCTCGCTGATGTCGAGCTGATCGCCTTCGCCGACATGCTGCTGAAGGAACTTGGCGTTGCCGAGGGTGTCACCCTGCAGCTCAACACGCTGGGGGATACGGAAAGCCGCGCTGCCTGGCGGGCAGCAGTTGTCGCGCATTTCGCAGCCCATCGCGACGCACTTTCCGAAGACAGCCAGCGCAGGCTGGATTTGAACCCCCTGCGCATCCTCGACAGCAAGGACCCGGCCGACCGAGCCCTCGTCGCCGATGCGCCCGGGATAGGCGGGTTCCTAACCAGCGAAGCCCAGACCTTCTTCGACGCGGTCCGCCGCGGGCTGGAAGCCTCCGATGTCGCCTTCGTCGAGACGCCGACGCTGGTGCGCGGGTTTGACTATTATCGCCACACAGCCTTCGAGTTTGTAACCGACCGGCTTGGCGCGCAGGGAACGGTCATCGGCGGTGGGCGCTATGACGGCCTTATCGAGGCGATGGGCGGCCCCTCCACCCCGGCGGTGGGCTGGGCTGGCGGCGTCGAAC
>JBKBXK010000361.1:0-1996 GCA_046314095.1 Thermaurantiacus sp.
TAGCTGGAGCCATCTTCTTGCTGTATCAATGCTCATGAATCTGATCACGCTTCGGTTCAACGCTTTCACGACGGTGTTTCTGGAGGTCGCTGTTCGTGCACGGAGATCTTTCGCCCTTGCGAAAGGCAGGTTTCGGGACTGGTGGTTGAAGAGATGAACGACCGCTTAGGAAGCGCAGAGTAGACCGAGGTTTGCTGCGGGTTCGGGTGCATGCTGTCCTACAGGCGCGGTCAGGGGTTATGGTGCAGCCGTCTCTCACGGCTGGTTGCACGCGCATGAAATTTCACCGTCCCGCCGTCGCGCCTGCCGCGGAAACGCCCCCGCCGAAACGCGCCACGAGTGCGAAAACTGTGAAAAGCTGAACGAAATCGGGCAACGGACCGCGCGCCGCAAGATCTGCTCAGCACATTGAGAATAAACAGGAAAAACCAGATTTCCGCCACATGGCAACCGACTTCCTCTCACCCGGGCCGATCTGGTGGGGGTGCAGGGCGAACATCGCCCTGCCCGCCGGAGGCACATGTCATCCCAACAGCAGGCTGCGGGCGTTCGGCAGGTCGAGCGGCTGGTGGGTGGCGGCGACGACCAGCCCGCCCTCTGCCAGGTGCCCGGCCAGCGCGGCTTCGAGGCGAGCGGTGGAGGCGGCATCGAGCATCGCGGTCGGCTCGTCGAGCAGCCAGAGCGGTGCGCCGCTTGCGATCACCCGGGCCAGTGCCGCGCGTTGCCGCTGCCCGGCGGAAAGCCAGGCGCACGGCAGGTCGAGGAGCGGCTCCAGCGCCATTGCGGCTGTTGCGCCGGTGCGGGCGGCTGGCGCTGCGCCATCCAGGTCGGCCCAGAAGGCGAGTTCGGCGCCCAGCGTCTGTTCGGGCTTCAGCGCCGGCTCGGTGCCGGCAAGGGCAACGGGGAAGGGGTTGTCCAGCCGGCCCTCGAACGGCGGCAGCAGCCCGGCGATGGCGCGCAACAGCGAGGTCTTGCCCGAGCCATTGGGGCCGAGCAGCAGCAGCGCCTCGCCCGGTTGCAGCCGGAAATCCAGCGCCGACAGGAGCAGCCGCCCGCCGCGAGCAAGCGCGAGCCCTTCGCCAACGAGTGCCGGCGCGGGCCCGGCGGCCATGGGGGGGCTGGGGGGCGTGTGGCTTGCCAAGGCGCGGGTCGGCTTCTAAGTCGCCGGCTGTCGGAGCGTAGCGCAGCCTGGTAGCGCATCACACTGGGGGTGTGGGGGTCGCAGGTTCGAATCCTGTCGCTCCGACCATTTCCGGCAGACGCTTCGAAGGCGCGGCCGGTCCTGCCGTCCGCTCATCCGAGGCTTTCGCGGTGCAGCCGGGCAAGCTCCACATAGCCCGCCGCTCCGGCCCGATTGCGCGCCACCTCCTCGTCAGACAGGGCGCGCAGCAGCTTCGCCGGCCGCCCGGCCCAGAGCTCGCGGGCGCCGATGCGCTTGCCCGGCGTGAGCATGGCGCCGGCTGCCAGCATGCCGTCCGGCTCCACCACGCAGCCGTCCATCACGATGGCGCCCAGGCCCACGAAGGCATGATCCATCAGCGTGCAGCCGTGGATCATGCAGCTGTGGCCGACGAGCACATCATCGCCAATGACCGTTTCGGCGCGCTTTCGCGTCACATGCACCACGCTTCCGTCCTGGATGTTGGAGCGGGCGCCAACGCGGATCGGCATCACGTCGCCGCGCAGCGTGCAGCCATACCAGACGCTGGATTCCTCGCCGAGGGTGACATCGCCGATAACGGCCGCCGTCGGCGCGACCCAGGCGGTTTCGTGGGCGGTCGGCCGGGCGTCGAGAAAGGGCAACAGCGGCATCAGGGAAACAGCGGCACCGCCTCGAGGCCCAGCGTCTCGGGCCAGCCGAGCATGGCGTTGAGGTTCTGGATCGCCTGGCCGGAGGAACCTTTCACCAGATTGTCGATGGCCGCCACCAGGATCGCCCGGCCGGGCACCCGGTCTGCGAAGAGGTTGAGCACGCAATGGTTGGAGCCGCGGACCA
>JBKBXK010000362.1:0-1726 GCA_046314095.1 Thermaurantiacus sp.
AATTCGTTCCACCGTCTCCATGCCCTCGGTCACCCGGCCGAATACGGCAAAGCCCTGATTGTCGCCCTCGGCTGCCGGGTTGGCGTCAAGCGAGGCAAGCTCGCCGATGATGATGAAGAAATCGCCCTGCGCGCTTCCGGGCACGCCGCGCGCCATGGAAATCGCGCCGTGGGTGTGGCTGAGGCCGGTCACGCTGGTTGGCTCGTGCGCGACAGGGGGCAGAGCCCGCTTCGCCTCGGCGCGAATGCCACCCTGGATCAGGCCCAGATCCGTCCGCCCGCCCACCTTCAGCGCCCGGTAAAAGCCGGTGCCATCCAGCCGCTTCTCGTCCACATACCGCAGGAAGTTCGCAACCGTCTTCGGGGCCTTGTCGTCGGCGAGTTGCACCCGGATCAGGCCTTCCGATGTCGAAATCACGACGCTCGGCTTGGCAGCCTCTGTCTGGGCTGCAAGCGGCAGCGCCAGCAACAGGGCGGCGAGGGCAAGGATGCAGCGCATGCATGGCTGCTAGCATGTCCAACGCCTCATCGAAACTGGCGGGGGAAAATCCGTTCATCGCGCGTTAGGGCAGGTGTCTTCACCGCATCGGCTCCCGCCGCGCCAGCCAGGATTCTTGGTTCCTCAGATGAATCGAACTGCCTCCGCCTCGCTGGCAGCGATTGCCCTTGTGCTGTCATCGGCGCCCGCCGCGGCCGATGATCTCCTTATCGACGGGGAGCTGGAGCTGGCCGGCCAGGAAACACCTCCTGCGCCCCGCCCGCCGCGCACCGGCGGCGCATTCGACGACATGATGCCGGAAGACGAGGAAATCCTCGTGACCGTCGGCCGGCTGCCGGGGCAGGTCGTCGGCACGGTTCAACCGGAAATCCAGCTCGACGCCCGCGATATCCGCGCGTTCGGTGCCGCCTCGCTTGCTGACCTTCTGCAACAGCTCGGCCCGCAGCTGCAGAGCGGAGCAGGGCGCGGCGCCGGGCCGCCCCTGGTGCTGCTCAACGGCCAGCGGGTTTCTGGCTTCCAGGAAATCCGCAACTACCCGCCCGAAGCCATTCTGCGGGTAGACATTCTCCCAGAGGAGGCAGCGCTTGCATATGGCGCGCGACCCAACCAGCGGGTGATCAACTTTGTCCTTCGCCCCCGCTTCCAGTCGGTCACGGTGGAGCTGGAAGGCGGCGCTGCGGCCTCCGGCAACCGGCCGCGCGGCGAGGTGGAAGCCAATCTGCTGCGCCTGCGTGGCGGGATGCGGCTCAGCCTGGAAGCCGAGCATGAGCGGCAGGGGCGTCTGCTCGAAAGCGAGCGGAACGTGGCCGCACGGGCATCGGGCCAGCCCTTCGCGGTCGGCGGCAACATCGTCTCGACCGTGCCCGGCGCCGAAATCGATCCGGCGCTGTCGGCGCTTGCCGGCGCGCCGGTCACCGTTGCCGCGGTTCCCGATTCCGCTGCCGGCGGTCCACCGGGGCTTGCGGATTTCGTTGCCGGTGCCGGCCAGCCGCGCTTCACGGACGAGCGCGGATTCCGCACGCTGCTGGCGCAAACCGAGCGCACGACGCTCGGCGGAACCATCGCCGGATCAGTCGCCGAAGGCGTATCCGCCTCGGTCAATGCGCGCCTCGAGCTTTCGGGAAGCGAATCGCTCCTCGGCCTTTCGCCGGGTTCGCTGGTGATCCCCGGGGGCAATCCCTTCTCGCCCTTCGCCGGCGATGTGGCGCTGTTCCGGCTGGATCCGGCC
>JBKBXK010000362.1:1736-1984 GCA_046314095.1 Thermaurantiacus sp.
CCGCTCGCCCGCCAGTCAGACGCGGCCAATGCCCGGGTGGCGATGGCGCTGAATGGCCGGATCGCAGGCTGGCTCTGGTCGTTCACCGGCAACTGGACCCACGATCGCACCGACACGCTGACCGATCGACGGCTCGAACTTGCCGGCGTGCAGCAGCGGTTGACCGCGGGTGACCCGGCGCTCAATCCCTTCGGCCCCGCAGTTCTCGATGCGCCGCTGGGGCAGGAGTTCGCCCGCAGCCGCGCCAA
>JBKBXK010000363.1:0-1978 GCA_046314095.1 Thermaurantiacus sp.
CAGCGAGCCGGAGGCGCTGATCGCGGTCTTGCGCGAGCTTCCCGGCAGAGTTGTGGTCGTCGGTCTCGAAGCGGGCCCGCTCTCGCAATGGCTGCACCTGCACATGAGTGGTGCCGGTTTCACCGTCGTGCTGCTGGAGACCCGGCAGGTGAAGGGCGCCCTGAAGGCGATGCCGATCAAGACTGATCGCCGGGATGCGGAGGGCATCGCCCGGCTTTTGCAGATGGGCTGGTTCCGGCCGGTCCACTGCAAGTCGGTCTCGGCGCAGGAGATGCGGGCGGTTCTGAGTACACGCAAATCGCTCCAGCAGGCCCTGATCAACCTGGAGCTTTCGCTGCGCGGCGTGCTGCGCAACTTCGGCCTCAAGATGGGGGCGGTGACGAAAATTCGCTTCGAGGCGCGGGTCCGCGAGCTGGTCGATGGCAATCTGATGCTGGAACGGGCTGCAGGACCCGTCCTGCGCGCCCGCGAGGAATTGCGCAAGGAACTCGCCGGGTTGGAAAAGCTGCTGCGCGATCTGGCCAGGACGGATCCTGACTGCCGGTTGATGATGACGATGCCGGGGGTTGGCGCGGTCGTGGCGTTGACCATGCGCACGGCGGTGGATGATCCCGAGCGTTTTCACTCGTCGAAGGACATCGGCCCCTGGGTGGGCCTGACCCCGCGGCGCAGCCAGTCCGGCGAGCGGGATGTCATCGGCCAGATCACGAAGGCCGGGGATGCCGCCCTGCGCACGGCGCTCTATCAGGCCGCGAATGCGGTGTTGTGCCGAAGCGCGCCGAGCCGGCTCAAGGCATGGGCGCTCCGGGTGGCAGCGCGTCGCGGCAAGAAGCGCGCCACGGTCGCGCTGGCCCGGCGGATCGGCGTGGTGCTGCACCGCATGTGGCGCGACGGGACGGAATTCCGTTTCACCCGAGAGGAAGCGATGGCGGCGACACCACGGGCTGCGTGACGGTGGCCCGGCCATCACGCAAGGCAAGGCAAACAAAACGATATTCAGAGCAGGAGGAACAGGCCAGGCACTGAGGCCATGGCTTGCCGAGGTCCCGACCGGGACGCGGTTCCCGATGATGCCGCCTGGCGGCTTGCTATCCGGGCCTGTCCCGAGAACGCAATTCAGATTGGCACTCGGGAACCGCCCTTGAACCAGGCATCGAGAGGCGGCCATCGCGCCGACCTCGGACGGAAGCAACATCCCGGGCCGGGAACGACATATCGGCATCACATGAGCATTCGGCACAGGCCGAACCGCATTTAAAGTCGCCCCTTTGGCCCGGCGCTGGCACCGTTCCGATCCATGACGTCTCCACGGTGCCAGCGCCTATGACCCGCGAGCAGGCATCTGTTTCGCGCTTGTTTCATGTTGTTCCATGGCCCTTGACTACGACCGCCCCATTACGGAAGCCTGCCAGTGTACGCTGAACGATCTTCGGATCGGCGGCAATCAGCGCAAGCAGCACGCGGGCAGGGCCTTCGGGGTTCCGCCTGCGGTGCTCCCAATTGAGGAGCGTTGCTTTCTTTACGCCAATGCTACGGGCAAAGTCTGCCTGCGACAACCCGGTCTGCGCGCGGATCGCCTGAACGTCCGGATCGGGAATGTCGATCTCGTGGATGATGCCCGAGGCGTCGCCGCGCACGTGGGCAAGAGCGTCTTTCAGTCCTTGTTCGATGCTTTTGTACGCTTCGGTCATCGCTTGCTCCTGTAGGTTGCGGATAGAACCTCGCCGAGGGTTTTGACCGCTTCGGTCTCGGTTTTGGTCAGGTTGGCCTTCTCGTTTTTTGCGAAGACGGTGATCAGAAAGACGGGCGTTCCGTTGTCGGGGCTGAAGAAGTGGATTACGCGATACCCACCGCTTTTGCCGCCGCCGCCGCGTGCGAAGCGGAACTTCCGAACACCACCACCGATCGACACACCGGTCATGGGGTTCCGCGCGACGAAATCGATCAGTTCAAGCCGCTCGGCATCACTCATGATGGC
>JBKBXK010000364.1:0-1965 GCA_046314095.1 Thermaurantiacus sp.
GGTGATGGGCGCGGGCACGGACCAGTTCGTCTCCTATTCGCAGGCGGGCGGGCTGCACATCACCACCCACACGCTGGATGCCATCTGCGAGCTGTTCCCCATGTTCCGGCGCATGCGCATGCTGCGCAACTGGGGCGGCATCGTCGACAACACGCCGGACCGCTCGCCCATCATCGGGCTGACGCCGGTGCCGGGGCTTTATGTCAACTGCGGCTGGGGCACGGGCGGCTTCAAGGCAACGCCCGGCTCGGGCCATGTATTTGCCCACACCATCGCCACCGGCGCGCCGCACCCCATCAACGCCCCCTTCTCCCTGGACAGGTTCCGCACTGGACGCCTGATCGACGAGGCGGCAGCCGCCGCCGTGGCTCACTGAGGCTTTCTCCATGCTGCTCATTTCCTGCCCCTATTGCGGCGTCGAACGGCCCGAGACCGAATTCCGCTACGGCGGCGAGGCGCATATCGCGCGCCCTGCCGATCCTTCCGCCCTCAATGACGAGGAATGGGCGCAGTTCCTCTACATGCGCTCCAACACGCGCGGGCTTTATGCCGAACGCTGGCGCCACACCCACGGCTGCGGACGCTTCTTCAACGCCGTGCGCGACACGGTGAGCGACAAGTTCGTCTGCACCTACAAGGCCGGGGAGCCGAAGCCTGATCTTGAAGCCCTTGCCCGGGAGGCCGCGAAATGACCAGCCACAGCACACGCGGCGGCCACATGCGCACCGGCAATGGCGGACGGGTGGACCGCTCCCGCCCGGTCAGCTTCAGTTTCGATGGAAAGGAAATGACCGGCCTTGCCGGGGATACGCTCGCTTCGGCGC
Source organism: Thermaurantiacus sp. (assembly GCA_046314095.1). GTDB lineage: Bacteria > Pseudomonadota > Alphaproteobacteria > Sphingomonadales > Sphingomonadaceae > Thermaurantiacus. The sequence continues at coordinate 825 of JBKBXK010000364.1, forward strand.
TGATTGCCAACGGAGTGCATCTGACGGGCCGCTCGTTCAAGTATCACCGCCCGCGCGGCATCGTCACGGCGGGCTCGGAGGAGCCGAATGCGCTGGTGGGCGTTTACCGGCACGGCGACCAGACGCCGAACCTGCGCGCCCCGCAGGTGGAGCTTTACGAGGGCCTGACGGCCATCAGCCAGAACCGTTTCCCTTCGCTGGAGTTCGACGTGGGGGCGGTCAACAATGTGCTGTCGCCGCTGTTTCCGGCCGGCTTCTACTACAAGACCTTCATGTGGCCGAAGGCGTTCTGGGACCGGGTGTATGAGCCGGTGATCCGCGCCGCAGCCGGTCTTGGCAAGCCGCCGAAGCTGGCGGACCCGGACCGCTACGCCAACACCTATGCCCATTGCGACGTGCTGGTGATTGGCGCAGGCCCCGCAGGCCTTGCCGCTGCCCTTGCCGCCAGCGAAAGCGGCGCACGGGTGATCCTGTGCGACGAGCAGGCGGAAATGGGCGGCTCGCTGCTGGCGGAAGCTGGTGCCACAATCGATGGCCAGGCGGCGGCGGACTGGGTGGCGGCAACGCTGGCTACCCTTGCCGCACGGGACAACGTCACCCTGCTGCCGCGTACCACGGCGTTCGGGTACTTCGTGCAGAACTTCGTCGCCCTTGCCGAGCGGGTGACCGACCATATCGCCAACCCCGATCCGGCCCTGCCGCGTGAACGGATGTGGCAGGTGCGGGCCAAGGAAGTCGTCATTGCCGCAGGCGCGCATGAACGCCCGCTGGTGTTCCCGGAAAATGACCGTCCCGGCATCATGCTGGCGGGCGCAGGGCGGACCTATCTCAACCGCTACGGCGCGAAGGTTGGCCGCAACGTGCTTGTGGCGGCCGCCTGTGACAGCGCATGGACCGCTGCATTTGATCTTGCAGCCTCCGGCGTTGACATTGCCGCCATCGCCGACCTGCGCCGCACGCCGCCGGAGCATCTTTTGGCTGAGGCTGCAAGGCTCGGCATCCGGGTGGAGACCGGCTGCACCGTGACGGGCACCTCCGGACATCTGCGCGTCAGCAAGGCGCTGCTGGGCCGGTTGCGCGAGGATGGCAGCGTGGCGGCCGCCGGTGACATCAGCTGTGACGCCATTCTCATGTCCGGCGG
>JBKBXK010000365.1:0-1950 GCA_046314095.1 Thermaurantiacus sp.
ATTACGGCTTTCCGCGCGCTTGTCAGCCCGCTCTGTGAGGATGCCCGCCCGAGGCGCGAGACCTTGCAGCCGCCGGGCATTTGCGGCAGTTGAAGGCCATGGACAGCCTCACCTCCCCGCCCCGCACTGACCTTGCAGACACGATGCTGCATATGGGCGAGCGCGCCCGCGCCGCGTCCCGCGCCATGGGCCAGCTGACACCAGACGACCGGACGCGCGGCCTGATGGCCATCGCCCGCGCTCTGCGCGTTGCGGCGCCGGAGATCCTGGCCGCAAATGCGAAGGATATGGACGCTGTGCGCGAGAAGGGCCTTGCGGCCTCGATGCTCGACCGGCTGGCGCTGGACGGAAAGCGGGTTGTGGGCATTGCGGCCGGCGTGGAGGCCATCGCCGCCCTGCCCGACCCGATCGGCCGGGAGCTTGCCCGCTGGAGCCGGCCCAACGGGCTCGACATTGCGCGCATCGCCGTACCGCTGGGCGTCATCGGCATCATCTATGAGAGCCGGCCGAATGTGACGGCCGACGCCGGGGCGCTGTGCCTGCGGTCTGGCAATGCGGCCATTCTCCGCGGCGGCTCCGAGAGCCTGCATTCGTCCACCGCGCTGGCCGCAGCGATGCGCAGCGCGCTGAAGGCCGAAGGCCTGCCGGAAGATGCCGTGCAACTCGTCGGTACAACTGACCGCGCGGCTGTGGGGCATATGCTGGGCGGACTTGGCGGCGCGCTGGATGTTATCGTACCGCGCGGAGGCCGCAGCCTGGTCGAGCGCGTGCAGGCCGAAGCGCGGGTGCCGGTGATCGGCCATCTGGAAGGGCTGTGCCACACTTATGTGGATGGCGGCGCTGACCCTGAGAAAGCGGTCGCCATCACGGTCAATGCGAAGATGCGGCGGACGGGGATTTGCGGGGCGACCGAGACGCTGCTGATGGATCAGGCGGTGGCTGCCAGCCTGCTGCCGAAGATTGCCGAAGCGCTCGAAGCCAAAGGCTGCGAGCTGCGCGGCGATGCCCGCGCGCGCGCGATCCTGCCGCATATCGTTCCGGCGACGGATGAAGACTGGGCGACGGAGTATCTTGAGCCGATCCTGGCGATTGCGGTGGTCGATGGGCTGGACGGCGCATTGGCGCATATTGCGCGTTGGTCCTCCGGGCATACCGACGCGATCGTCACAGAAGATGCGGCGGCGGCGGAGCGGTTCATTGCCGAGGTCGACAGCGCCATCGTGCTGCACAATGCCTCAACCCAGTTTGCCGATGGCGGCGAGTTTGGCTTCGGCGCCGAGATCGGCATTGCCACGGGCCGCATTCATGCGCGCGGGCCTGTGGGCGCAGACCAGCTGACGACCTATAAATATGCCGTACGCGGCACAGGTCAGGTCCGGCCTTGAGGCGAGCCCGCCTGCCCGGCCCGGCCCGGGGGCTGGCCATCGGGTTGATGGGCGGCAGTTTCAATCCGGCGCATGAAGGCCATCTGCATGTCGCGGAGACCGCCCTGAAGCGGCTGCGTCTTGATGCGGTCTGGTGGATCGTCGCGCGGGGCAATCCGCTGAAATCCGAGCACGGATCGTATACGGATCGTCTCGCTTCGGCCCGGAGACTTACCAGCCGGCCCAGAATGCATGTTAGCGATATCGAGGCGGCGTTTGGCCTGACTTATTCCGCGGATACGATTGCCGCGCTGCAGGCGGCAGCGCCCTCGGCGCGGTTTGTCTGGATCATGGGAGCGGACAATCTTCGGAATTTTCATCAGTGGAAGGACTGGGAGGGGATCGCCGCGCGCCTGCCCCTCGCCGTCATTGCCCGGCCTGGCGCGAGGATCAGCAAGACCTCGCCCTTTGCCCGGAAGTTCGCATCGGCGCGGCTCCGCGAGGCGGACGCCCCTGCCCTCGCGCTCAGCCCTGCACCCGCCTGGATATACCTCCGAGCCCGCGAAAGCGCCGCATCGTCCACGGC
>JBKBXK010000366.1:0-1948 GCA_046314095.1 Thermaurantiacus sp.
CGAACGGGTGCGGGGCACGGTGCGCGTATGGCCCGAGGCGCTGGTGATGCAGCCGTTCGTGCTCGACCGGCAAGGCCTCCACCGTTGGGAGCCGATCGCAACCCGGGCGCGGGTCGAGGTCTGCTTTACGTCCCCAGGCCTGGCGTGGCGCGGCGACGCCTATGTGGACAGCAACTTCGGCGCCGAGCCGATGGAGGCCCGCTTCCGGGACTGGCAATGGTCTCGCGCCCACGCCGGGCGCGATTCGCTGGTGTTCTACGAGGGCCGGCGGATCGATGGCAGCGACTTCGCCCTCAGCCTCGCCATCGACCCGTCTGGAACCGCCCGCAGCATCGAGGCCCCGCCGCGCCATGCGGTTATCCCCACAGCCTGGCTGATGCCGCGGCAGGTCAGGTCCGACGCCGGATGCCCGGCAGAGCTTGCCCGTACCTGGGAGGATGCGCCCTTCTACAGCCGGTCTGCCATTGGTGTGCGGCTGTTCGGCGAGGAGACGCTTGCCGTCCACGAGTCGCTGTCGCTCAGCCGCTTCCGCTCGAGCATCGTGCAGTGGATGTTGCCGTTCCGTATGCCGCGCCGCACGCGCTAGGCCTCACAGCTTCACTCAGTCTTCGTCGCGCGGTTTCTCACGGCCCTTTCGTTGCGCTTTCGAGACGTCGCGCAACTGCCATATCGCAAAGCCGAGCACGGCGCCGAACACGAGCACCAGTTCAACGAGGCCAAGAACGTCCGGGTCCATCAGGACGCTGTTTCCGGCCGGGCCAGCACCCCGGCGCCGCATGCCGCTTCGACCAGATGATGCACGAACAGGTCCGGCTGTTCCTCGTGGGCGAGGTGACCGAGCCCAGGCAGCAACTCCACGCGCGCGGCCGCAACCCGCCGGGCCACTGTGCGGCTGACTGTGGCTGGAACGGCCGCGTCCGCTTCTCCGTGCAGCAGCAGCAGCGGCACGTTGAGGCCCGGCATTTCGCGCTCCAGCGGCGCCAGATCCCAGCTTGCCATCATGCCGAGGGCGCCCGCGACATGGGCTGGCGCGCGAAACAGCCGGTCGTAGAGCGCTACGCCCTCGGCATCGATTCGAGAGCCGGTGGCTCGGGCAAGGAAGCGACCCGTTTCGCCCGGAATGAGAGTCCGCATCGAGAACAGCGCGGGCACCAGCGGATTCAGGAACAAAAGCCGCGCCATGGCCGGAAACAAGGTGCCGGCCATGCCGGGGAAGGGCTGCAGCGCCCCGCCAATCGCAACAAGGAGCGCCGGTGGCACGGGTGCGTCGAGCGCGAGACGGATCGCGATGGCTGCGCCTGCGCTGTGCCCGGCAATCACGACAGGGCGCGGGACATCGAGCGCGTTGAGAAGGGACTGGAGCGCGCCTGCCACTCCAGGAAGCGAGAGATCGGAGGCCGCGCTCGTGAAGCCATGGCCGGGCAGGTCGGGCGCGAGCACGCGGAAATGCCGTGCCGCCAGCGGCAGCACATCGCGCCAGCTGTGGGTGGCGCCGCCCGTTCCGTGCAACAGCAGCAACGGCGGGCCTTCGCCAAGGATCTGCACGTGAAAGCGTAGCCCCCCGGCTTCCACGAACCGGCTGCAATCCCGGTTTGGCCAATCCCGCCCGGTCTCGTTCCAGTCAGGCCCGCTCATTGCCCGTTCGCCACAGCCGCGACCACCCTTTCCGCCTCCACCCGGGGCAGCGGGACATGCCGTGCACCCATCGCCCGGGCAAGACGCGGCCCTTCGGCGCGGGGCCGCGGCGCTGTGTCGATGAGGATGCTGGCTATGCCGGCGAGTTGCAGTGCGCGCGCCGCCGCCTCGGCATCCTCCATGGCATCCAGACCGTCTGCGCGCGCAACGTTCGCGCGGCAGTCGGACAACAACACCACTGTTGGGGTCCGGCCCCGTGCCCGGCAGCCAAGCGCGAGATCGCCCGCAAGCTCCAGCGCGCGGGCGATCGGCG
>JBKBXK010000367.1:0-1943 GCA_046314095.1 Thermaurantiacus sp.
GGATCGGCTCGAGCGGATTATGCCCGCCGACGCCTTCGGCATGCCCGCCGCCGAGATAGACCGCATCGGCAAGCCGCAGCCACAGCCCCATCTCGCCCATCGTATCGGCCAGCAGCACGCGGTCGCGCTTGTCGGGGATCACGCCCTTTGAGCGGCGCGCATGGCGGATGCTTCGGGCTTTGAGCAGGTCTTCCAGCTCGCCCCCCCGGTCGGGATGGCGCGGCGCTATGATCAGCGCAGCGTCGCTGAGCCCCTCTGCCGCCTCCAGGAACAGCGCCTCCTCGCCCGGATGGGTGGAGGCCGCGACCAGACAGCGCCGCCCGGCAATGAAACCGTCGCGCAGGCGGCTGAGTTCGATGTCGCTTGCGGCCGGCGGGGGCAGCGCGGATTTGAGGTTACCCGCCGCGCGCACCGGGCGTCCCAGAAGGGTCTCCAGCCGCTGGCCGGTATCCAGATCCGCCGCGAGCACAATGTCGAACTGGCCAACCAGCTGGCGAAACAGGCCGCGCACGCGGGACCAGCCCTCGGCCGATTTCTGCGTCATGCGGGCATTGATCAGCGCGGTGCGCGCCCCGGCGCGTCGCGCTTCCCAGATCAGGTTCGGCCAGATTTCGCCTTCGGCAAACACGCAGAGGTCCGGCTTCCAATGCTTGATGAAGCGGCGGGCGATCGCCGGCGTGTCGAGAGGCGCCATGAGGTGGATGGCATGGTCGGGCAGGGCCGGCCCAATCAGCCGCGCCGAGGTCAGCGTCTGGCTGGTCATCACCAGCATCACACCCGGCCGCTCGGCCAGGATACGGCGGCCAAGCTCCAACAGCAGGCTGCTCTCACCGACGCTCGCCCCATGCAGCCAGATCAACGGCCCTTGCCGGCGCGGCGGCAGGCGCCGGGCAAAGCGTTCGGGCAGGCGCAGATAGTCTTCCTTGCCGGCGCGGGTCCGGCGGCTCATCACAATGCCCAGGAAAGGCGAGATCAGGCGGGTAGCGAGCCTGTAGACGATCAGGGCAGGCGTCATCCCGTCGGTTACTCCGGCTGGCTGGGTGTGGGCGCTAGGCCAATCAGCGTTTCCGCCCGGCCCATCGCCGCATCCATGCCGCTTTGCAGCGCGGCTTGCAAGATATCCGGCGGCGTCTCGCGCGGCGCCTCGATCAGCGGCCCGAACACAATCGCGCCGCGCGTGAAGGGCAGGGGAATCATGAACCGGTCCCAGCTCTGCAGCCGGATAACCGGCCGGGTCGCGATCACATAAGGCAGGATCAGCGCCCCGCTACGCTGCGCCAACGTCACTGCGCCGCCACTGGCGATCCGGCGCGGGCCCCTCGGCCCATCCGGCGTGACGCAGACATAGCCGCCCTCGCGCAGCCGGCCGGCGGCCTCGGCAATCGCGCGCAGGCCGCCTTTGTCCTTGCCGGTCTTCTTCTTGTTGCCGGAGGAGCCGCGGACGACATCAATATCCAGATGGCGAACCGCGCGGGCGACCGCCTCGCCGTCCGGAGACAGGGACACCATCATCGCGGCGCGCCCGCGCTTTTCCGGCCAGTGGCGGATCGCCTGGCTCCAGCCGGAGGGAATCAGCATTATCGTTTCATGCCAGCAGGCGATCACGACACCGGGCGCATACATCTCCGCCAGCTTAGAGCGCGCCTCCCGCTCGCCCTCGATGGTCCAGCGCACTGTGCGGGCGACCAGGACCATCCAGGCCCAGATCAGCCATCCGAGCACGGCGACAACAGGGGCGGAACGGAGAAAGGCTTTCATCGGGCGGCTTATACTGCGCTTCGGCGGCTGCGCCATCAGGCATGGCTTGGGGCCGGAAAGGGGGCATGGTGGGCGATGCAAGGTTCGAACTTGCGACCCCTGCCGTGTGAAGGCAGTGCTCTACCACTGAGCTAATCGCCCGGCCGCGAGCGCGCTGCCTAATCCTCGCCCGCCAGCAGGTCAAG
>JBKBXK010000368.1:0-1934 GCA_046314095.1 Thermaurantiacus sp.
TCTCATGTCCGGCGGCTGGACGCCTGCGGTCAGCCTCTATTCCCAGTCCCGCGGCAAGGTGGTCTGGAATGATGAAATGCAGGCCTTCCTGCCGGGTGTCAGCGTCCAGAACGAACGTTCCGCAGGCAGCTGCAAGGGCGTGAACGGCCTTGCAGCGGTGCTCAACGATGGCTACGCCGCCGGTGAGCAGGCCGCAAACAAGGCGGTGGGCGCCCCGCTGAAGGTGCGCAGCATCCGCGCCGATGGGGCGGAAGCTGCCACCGGCGGCTTCCTTGGCGCCCTGCCACATGACCGGGATGCTTCCCGCGTGAAGGCCTTCGTCGATTTCCAGAACGACGTGACCGCCAAGGACGTGGAACTGGCCGTGCGCGAGGGGATGCATTCCATCGAGCACATCAAGCGCTACACCACCACCGGCATGGCGACGGATCAGGGCCGCCTGTCCAACCTCAACGCGCTGGCGATTGCCTCCGGCGCGCTTGGTACGGCCCTGCCGCAGGTGGGCCTCACCACCTTCCGCCTGCCCTACACGCCGACAACTTTCGGCACCTTCGCCGGGTCTTCGCGCGGCGATGCCTTCGATCCCGTCCGCCGCACGCCCTCCCATGACTGGGTGGTGAAACAGGGCGGCGTCTTCGAGGATGTCGGCCAGTGGAAGCGCACCTGGTACTTCCCCAAGGCGGGCGAGGACATGCACGCCGCCGTCGCCCGCGAGTGCCGCACGGCACGCACGGCAGCAGGCCAGTTCGATGCCTCCACCCTCGGCAAGATCGAGGTGGTGGGCAAGGATGCGGCGGAGTTTCTGGAGCGGTTCTACACCAACCCGTGGAAGGGGCTGAAGCCGGGCCGCTGCCGCTATGCGGTGCTGCTCAACGAGGCCGGTTACATCATTGATGACGGCGTTGTCGGGCGGCTGACGGAGGACCGCTTCCACGTCACCACCACCACGGGCGGTGCAGCGCGTGTCTTTGCCATGATGGAGGATTACCTCCAGACCGAGTGGCCGAACCTCGATGTGTGGATCACCTCCACTACGGAACAGTTCGCCGTCATTGCCGTGCAGGGACCGAAGGCGCGGGAGATCATTGCGCCCTTTGTCGAGGGGCTGGATCTTTCGGCAGAGGCCTTCCCGCACATGAGCGTTGCCACCTGCCGCTTTGCCGGGCTGCCCTGCCGCCTGTTCCGCGTCAGCTTCACGGGCGAACTTGGCTTTGAAGTGAATGTTCCCGCGCGCCATGGGGCAAAGGTGTGGGAGATGATCTGGGCCGAGACCGAAAAGCATGGCGGCTGTGCCTATGGCACCGAAACCATGCACGTGCTGCGCGCCGAAAAGGGCTATATCATCGTTGGCCAGGAAACCGATGGCACCGTGACACCCGCCGATGCGGGGCTTGAATGGGCCATCGGCAAGAAGAAGTTCGACTTCGTCGGCAAGCGCTCGCTGGCACGGCCCGATCTCGTGGCTTCCGGCCGCAAACAGGTTGTCGGCCTGCAGCCCGTCGATCCCGAGCGGATGCTGGAGGAAGGCGCGCAGATCACCGCCGAGGCCAATCCGGCCAGGGGCACACCTGCGCTTGGCCATGTGACATCAGCCTACTGGAGCGAGGCACTGGGCCGCAGCATCGGTCTGGGTATCGTCAAGGATGGCCGCAGCCGGATAGGTGAGATCCTGCAGGTGCCGATGCCCTCCGGCGCGATTCCCGTAAAGATCGTTGATCCCGTGATGTATGACGCGGAAGGAACCCGTCTCGATGGCTGAGATCTACACCCCTGCCGCAGGCGAGACCCCGGTTCTGCGTTACGAAGGCCTGAGCGTTTCGCGCTGCGCGCCGCTGGCCCGGCTCTCCTTCCGGGGCCGCGCCCCGGCGCAGGAGGCCATCGCCACCGCCCTGGGCGCCGCCCTGCCCCAGACACCGCTGACGGCAGCTGTCGCC
>JBKBXK010000369.1:0-1933 GCA_046314095.1 Thermaurantiacus sp.
GGATGTCAAGCTGGCGGCACAGTTCCACCAGCTTGCGGGTGAGATGGAAGTCGAACGGCCCGGTCTGATCCGCCATGGCAATGGTGACGCCGAACTCGTCCGAGTTCTGGCCCGGAGCGGTGGTGCCGTTGTCGATGGCGACCAGCGAAGCAATGTCCGGCGTCAGCACCGCCCCTGCCCCGTGGCCGGTTTCCTCGGCGATGGTGAAGAGAAAATAGGTGTCCACCGTCGGCACACTGCCTTCCTTCACCAGCGCCTTCAGCGCCGCCAGCATCACCGCAACGCCCGCCTTGTCATCCAGATGCCGCGAGACAATGAAGCCGTTGGGCAGGAACTCCGGCTGCGGGTCCACTGCCACCATATCCCCGATCTCGATGCCGAGGCGCTGCAGATCGGAGGCCGAACGGGAGAGCGCATCGACGCGGGCCTCCACATGTGTCCATCCGGTGGGCTGGGTATCCACCTCGGCATTGAACGTGTGGCCGGAAGCCTTCAGCGGCAGGATGGTGGCGCGGTAGGCGCCTGCGCCGGAAAAGATGGTCACCCGCGCCCCTTCGGCAAAGCGCGCCGACCAGTGGCCGACAGGCACAAGCTCCAGCCGCCCGTTCGGCTTCAGCGCCTTCACTTGCGCCCCCAGCGTGTCGAGATGGGAGACGATCGCCCGCGCAGGGCGCGGCGCCTCCCCCGGAAGGCGGGCGCGGATCGCGCCCCGCCGGGTCATTTCATAGGAAATGCCAAGATCTTCCAGATAGGCACAGACCCAGCGCGCCACCTCATCGGTGAAGCCGGTGGGGCTCGGCACGTTCAGCAGCGCCATCAGCACCCGTTCCAGCTCTTCCACATCAATGGACGGCAAGCTCAAAGGTCACCTCCCCCGCGCCAGGCGGCACGGACAGGCTGGGGCATGGACAACGGAAACAGAAAATCGACAAAGCGTTCCGCTGTCGGCTGCGGCTCGTGATTTGCAAGGCCGGGCCGTTCGTTTGCCTCGATGAAATGATACTCCGGCTCGCGCGGGCTCTTCACCATGAGGTCGATGCCCGTCACCGGGATCTCGATGGCCTTCGCCGCCCTCACCGCCGCATCGATCAGCGCACCGTGGGTTTCGCCCGTCACATCATGAATGGTGCCGCCGGTGTGCAGGTTCGCCGTGCGCCGCACCCGGACGCTCACGCCCGCAGCCGGAACATCATCCAGCGCATAGCCTTCCAGCGCCAGACAGCGTTCGGTCTCCGCATCCATCGGGATACGGGACTCGCCCCCCGTTGCCGAAGCGCGGCGGCGGGACTGGGCAGCGATCAGGTCCCGGATCGGCGTCACCCCGTCGCCGGTCACTTCCGCCGGCTTGCGGATGGCGGCGGCAACGACCTTGTAGTCGATCACCACCAGCCGCAGGTCCATGCCTTCAACGCAGCTCTCCAGCAGCACGTCGGCGCAATGGTGCTGCGCCACGGCAATGGCGGCCATCGTCTCTTCAAGGCCGGTGAGGCCGATGGCGATGCCCTTGCCCTGCTCGCCGCGCGCCGGTTTCACCACCACCTTGCCATGAGCTGCAAGGAAAGCCTTGACGGTCTCCTCGTCGGTGGCCAGCGCCTGCGCCGGAACGCTGAGACCCGCCTGTTCCACCACACGGCGGGTGGCGGCCTTGTCATCGCAGATCGACATGGCGACGGCACTGGTGAATTCGGACAGGGACTCGCGGCATTTCACCTGCCGCCCGCCATAGGACAGGCGAAAGAAGCCCCCCTCCGCATCGAGAATATCCGCATGAATGCCTCGCCGCCGCGCCTCGTTGACGATGATCGCCGCATAGGGGTTGAGTGCGGCATCCACCGCAGGCCCGGCATAGAGCGCCTCGTTGATGGTATTCTTCTTCTTGACCGTGAAATAGGGCACGCGGGAAAAGCCCAGTTTCTCGTAGAGCTTTATGGCC